>NZ_WEKR01000064.1:264834-369181 GCF_024105395.1 Paracoccus sp. 08
GCCCCCCTGCCCCGCTATGCCCCGACCCAGCAAAAGGAGCCCGCCATGATCCCGCGTTACAGCCGCCCCGAAATGGTCGCCATCTGGTCCCCCGAGACCAAGTTCCGCATCTGGTACGAGATCGAGGCCCATGCCTGCGATGCGCAGGCCGATCTGGGCGTGATCCCGCGCGAGAATGCCGAGGCCGTCTGGAAGGCCCGCGACGTCCAGTTCGACGTGGCCCGCATCGACGAGATCGAGGCCGTCACCAAGCATGACGTCATCGCCTTCCTGACGCATCTGGCCGAGCATGTGGGCGCCGACCAGGCGCGTTTCGTCCACCAGGGCATGACCAGCAGCGACGTGCTGGACACCACGCTGAACGTGCAGCTGGTCCGCGCCAGCGACCTGCTGCTGGCGGGCATGGACCGGGTTTTGGCCGCGCTGAAGGCCCGCGCGCATGAACACAAGGACACCGTCCGCATCGGCCGCAGCCACGGCATCCACGCCGAACCGACCACCATGGGCCTGACCTTCGCCCGCTTCTATGCCGAGATGGCCCGCGGTCGCGCGCGCCTGCAGGCCGCGCGCGAGGAGATCGCCACCGGCGCGATCAGCGGCGCGGTCGGCACCTTTGCCAATATCGACCCCGCCGTCGAGGAGCATGTCTGTGCGAAGCTGGGCCTGCGCCCCGAACCGATCAGCACCCAGGTCATCCCGCGCGACCGCCATGCGATGTTCTTTGCCACCCTGGGCGTGATCGCCTCCAGCATCGAGAACATCGCCATCGAGATCCGCCACATGCAGCGCACCGAGGTTCTGGAGGCCGAGGAGTTCTTTAGCCCCGGCCAGAAGGGCTCGTCCGCGATGCCCCACAAGCGCAACCCCGTCCTGACCGAGAACCTGACCGGTCTGGCGCGGCTGGTGCGCATGTCGGTCATCCCTGCGATGGAGAACGTCGCCCTGTGGCACGAGCGCGACATCAGCCATTCCTCGGTCGAGCGCGCGATCGGGCCGGACACGACCATCACGCTGGATTTCGCGCTGCACCGCCTGGCGGGCGTGGTCGAGAAGCTGGTGATCTATCCAGAAAACATGCTGCGCAACATGAACCAGTTCAAGGGTCTGGTCATGTCCCAGCGGGTGCTGCTGGCCCTGACGCAGGCCGGCGTGTCGCGCGAAGACAGCTATCGCCTGGTTCAGCGCAACGCTATGAAGGTCTGGGAAAAGGGCGCGGATTTCCGCACCGAACTGCTGGCCGATGCCGAGGTGACCGCCGCCCTCACCCCGGACGAGATCAACGAGAAGTTCGATCTGGGCTATCACACCAAGCATGTCGATACGATCTTTGCGCGCGTCTTCGGCGCCGACCCGCTGTAATTTCGGGTCGCCGTCAACCTTGCGTTAAGGCTGTCGTGGCAATCTGCCGTCGGATGCGATGACGGAGGCGGCGATGACGGGCCAGACAGGGCTGAACCAGCGGCAGAAGGCGGCGGTGATCGTGCGCCTTCTGCTGGACGATGACGAGGTCGCGGGACTGGACCGCCTGAACCCCAATGCCCAGACCCTGCTGGCGCAGGAGATGGCGGGGATGGAGCTGATCGACCGCAACACCCGCGACGCCGTCATCACCGAATTCTGCGACCGGCTGGAATCGGTTGGTGTCACCTTTCCGGGCGATCTGGACGGCACGCTGGCCATGCTGGGCGCACGGTTGTCGGACGACAGTTCTGACGCGCTGCGGCGCACTGCGGCGATCACCGGGCAGTCCGACCCCTGGGTGCGCCTGTGCAACCTTCCCAAGGAATCCCTGATCACGCTGGCCAATGCCGAATCCGTCGAACTGGTGGCGCTGATGCTGTCCAAGCTGCCGGTCGAGGCGGCATCGGCCACCTTCATCGCCCTGCCCCGCGACCGGGCGCGCGTGGTGGCGCAGGCGATGTCGATGACCTCGGGCGTGACGCCCGCGGCGCTGCGCCGGGTCGGGCTGGTGCTGCTGCAGGCGGCCGAGGCGCTGCCCAAGCCCGCCATCGCCACGCCGGCCTGCGACCGCATGGGCGCGATCCTGAACTTTGCCACCGCCGATCTGCGCGATGACGTGCTGGGCGCGCTGGACGAACGCGACATGGAATTCGCGGATGGCGTGCGCAAGGCGATCTTCATCTTTGCCCATATCCCCACCCGGATCGAACCTCGCGAGGTGCCCAAGATCGTCCGCGAACTGGATCAGACCACGCTGGTCCGCGCCCTGGCCGCGCCGGCCGAGGCCGATGCGGCTGCCGCGGAATTCATCCTGTCGAACCTGTCGCAGCGCATGTCCGACGGCCTGCGCGAGGAGCGGGAGGCCTTGGGCAAGCCCCGCCCCAAGGATGTCGAGGAGGCAATGACCGAGGTCATCAGCGCGATCCGCCGCCTGCAGGAGGCGGGTCAGCTGACCCTGAAGATGCCGCAGGACGACGAATAGGGTCTTGGCGCGGGCAGGTCCCCGCGCGATAACCCCGGCGACCGGAGGCGCAGATGACCAACCAGATCGCGATTGCCCTGCTGCTGCTGATCGCTGCGGCCTTTGCCGTGGACCATGTGTGGCTGGACGGACACCTGCCGCTGATGGCCGCGCGGGCGATGGATCGGTTGATAGAGTATCTCAGCTTCTGGCGCTGACGGGCGGGGCTGCTGCCCGTTTCGGCATTTGCATCGCCCCTGCCGCCACGCTACACCACGGGCAACCATCACCTGCTCGAGAGGGATACCCATGGCAGTCAAGGTCGCCATCAACGGCTTCGGCCGGATCGGTCGCAACGTCCTGCGCGCAATCATCGAATCGGGCCGCACCGATATCGAGGTCGTCGCCATCAACGATCTTGGCCCGGTCGAGACCAACGCCCACCTGCTGCGCTATGACAGCGTTCACGGACGCTTTCCGGCACAGGTCACGGTGTCGGGCGACAGCATCGACGTGGGCCGCGGCCCGATCAAGGTCACCGCGATCCGCAACCCGGCCGAACTGCCCTGGGGCGATGTCGACGTGATCATGGAATGCACGGGCCTGTTCACCTCCAAGGAGAAGGTGCAGGCGCATCTGTCCACCGGTGCCAAGCGCGTCCTGATCTCGGCCCCGGGCGAGAACGCGGACAAGACCATCGTCTATGGCGTGAACCACGACACGCTGACCAAGGACGACCTGGTCGTCTCGAACGCCAGCTGCACGACGAACTGCCTGTCGCCGGTGGCGAAGGTCCTGAACGACACGATCGGCATCGACCGCGGGTTCATGACCACGATCCACAGCTATACCGGCGATCAGCCGACGCTGGACACGATGCACAAGGACCTGTACCGCGCCCGCGCCGCGGCGCTGTCGATGATCCCGACCTCGACCGGGGCCGCCAAGGCCGTGGGGCTGGTCCTGCCGGAACTGAAGGGCAAGCTGGACGGCGTGGCCATCCGCGTGCCGACGCCCAACGTCTCGGTCGTGGACCTGGTGTTCGAGGCCAGCCGCGACACCTCGGTCGCCGAGATCAACGGTGCCATCAAGGCGGCCGCCGACGGCCCGCTGAAGGGCGTCCTGGGCTATACCGAGGAATCGCTGGTGTCGTCCGACTTCAACCACGACCCGCATTCGTCGATCTTCCACATGGACCAAACCAAGGTCATGGAAGGCCGCATGGTCCGCATCCTGACCTGGTACGACAACGAATGGGGCTTCTCGAACCGCATGTCGGATACGGCCGTGGCGATGGGCAAACTGATCTGACACCCCTGCCGTGCCAAAGGAAAGGGCCCCGTTGCGGGGCCCTTTTTCATGGCAAGACGCCACATTCAGTCGGCATAGATCATCCGCACCGTCATGCCGCCATCGACGACAAAGCGCTGGCCCGTCACGAACCCGGCCTCGTCCGAGGCCAGCCAGGCGACCAGCCCGGCGATATCTTCGACCCGGCCGACGCGGCCCACGGGATGCTGATTGCGGTCGGCGTCGGAATGGTCCGCATCGCTGCGGTTCGCGGCCTTCTGCCACGGCCCTGTGTCGATCCAGCCGGGCAGGATGCAGTTCGCGCGCACCTTGGGCCCCAGGCTGACCGCCAGCGCATGGGTCATCGCGACCAACGCGCCCTTTGCCGCGGCATAGGCCTCGGTGTCGGGTTCCGATTGCAGCGCACGGGTCGATGCCATCGTGACGATGCTGCCCCGCGCCTGACGCAGCAGTGGCACCGTCGCGCGGATCACCAGAAAGGCCCCGGTCACGTGGCTGTCCTGCCACCGCTGCCAGTCCTCAAGGCTCAGATCCTCGATGGGGCCGCTGACCGGGTCGGCGATGCCCGCATTCGACACCACCAGGTTCAGCCCTGCCCCCTTCAGCCAGCCCTGCAGGGCCAGCATCCCCTGCGCCACCTGCCGTTCGTCGCCGACATCGATGGGCAGGGCCAATAGGCCGGGATCGGCCGCGCCGATCTCGTCCAGCGCCTCTGCATCCAGATCAAAGACCGCGACGCGCCAGCCGTCGGACCTCAGGCGGGTGACGATGCCCCTGCCGATGCCCTGTGCGCCGCCGGTGATCAGTGCCGTCTTCATCCGCCCGCTCCATCCCGATGTTGCGTTAGGGACCAACGGGGCGGATGCACGGCTTGTTCCGCCTCAGCCGGCCTTGACCGCGGACAGGCGCCGGGAATTCGCGCGGGTCCGTCGGGCGTAGGGCCGCATGCCGGCCGACAGCATGCGTTCGGCGCTGTGCCCACGCATCCCCGCGCTGGCCATCGCAAACAGCGATTCCGATACCGCAGCCTGCTTTTCGGCGACCATGCGGAACGGCTCTCCGGGGGCCTGGACCATCAGGCCCATCATCCCCGCCATGCGCAGCCCGATCACCATGTTCGATTCGATCGCGATCCGCGCGAACTGGGACGCAAGCCGGGCCTGGGCTGCGGGAAGAATCATCGGCATCATCGGGTTCATCGGCGAGGGTCCTTTCGGCTGCCATCACAGGAACTGCCCGGCAAAGCCACATTGCGCCCCATGGCGCAGACACTCAACCGCGACTTTCGGACAGGGTTCCCGAAATCTGAACGCGGCTGCTTGGCAAGACGGTGCTGCCGTGGTTAGAGGCAGCCTCATGACACAGACGCTGACCCTTCGCCGCCCGGACGACTGGCACCTGCATCTGCGCGACGGCGCGATGCTGGCCGCGGTCGCGCCGCATTCCGCGCAATTCGGCCGCGCGATCATCATGCCCAATCTGGTGCCGCCGGTCACGACCGGCGCCCAGGCTGCCGCCTATCGCGACCGCATCCGCGCCGCCCTGCCCCAGGGTGCCGCGCTGGACCCGCAGATGGTGCTGTACCTGACCGATACGACGGACGCGACCGATGTCGTGGGCGCGTTCCGAGACGGGATCATCCGCGCGGTCAAGCTGTATCCGGCGGGTGCCACCACGAACAGCGCATCGGGCGTGACCGATTTCGACCGCGTCCAGCCCGTGCTGGAGGCGATGGCCGAGGCCGGCGTGACGCTGTGCGTGCACGGAGAGGTCACCGACCCGTCCGTCGACATCTTCGACCGCGAGGCCGTGTTCATCGACACGGTCCTGGACCCGCTGCGCCGCCGCACGCCGGGCCTGCGCGTGGTGATGGAGCATATCACGACATCACAGGGCGTCGATTACGCCCGCGCGGGCGGCGACGACCTGGGCGCGACGATCACGACGCATCATCTGGTCATCAACCGCAATGCCATCCTGGCGGGGGGCATCCGGCCGCATTACTACTGCCTGCCGGTCGCAAAACGCGAATCCCACCGCCTGGCGCTGCGCGAGGCCGCGACCAGCGGAGATGCGCGGTTCTTCCTGGGCACCGACAGCGCGCCGCACACAGACGCGGCGAAGTTGCAGCCCTGCGGCTGCGCGGGCTGCTTCACGGCGCCGAACACCATGTCGATCCTGGCGCAGGTGTTCCAGGACGACGGCGCTCTGGACCGGCTGGAAGCCTTCACCAGCCTGAACGGCGCAGCCTTCTATCGCATGGCGCCGAACGCGGACCGCATCACCCTGACGCGCCGCGACACGGCCGTCGACTATCCGGCGCAGATCACCGCGGGCGACGAGACCGTCACCGTCTTCGACCCCGGTTTCCCGCTGTTCTGGCATCTGGAGGACCAATGAGCCTGACCTTCCCCGCGCGCGACGAGATCGCCCGCCTGACCGCCCGGATGCTGCTGGAAATCAAGGCCGTCGACTTCAACGCCGCCCAGCCCTTCACCTATGCGTCCGGTCTCAAGGGGCCGACCTATGTCGATTGCCGTCGCATCATCAGCTTTCCGCGCGTCCGCGCCACGCTGATGGATTTCATGGCAGCGACCGTCATGCGCGACGCGGGCTTCGAGGCCTTCGACAACGTCGCGGGCGGTGAGACCGCGGGTATCCCCTTCGGCGCGCTGGTCGCGGAACGCTTGGGTCTGCCGATGACCTATGTGCGCAAGAAGCCCAAGGGTTACGGCCGCAACGCCCGGATCGAGGGCGTGATGACCGAGGGCCAGCGGGTCCTGCTGGTCGAGGATCTGACCACCGACGGCGGCAGCAAGCTGTCCTTTGTCGACGCGATCCGCGAGACGGGCGCGACCTGCGCGCATACGGCGGTGATCTTCTACTATGGCATCTTTCCGAAGACCACGCAGCGGCTGGCCGATCACGGCGTGGCGCTGCATCACCTGTGCACCTGGTGGGACGTCCTGGCCGAAGCCCGCGCCCAGGGGGCCTTTGACGACGCGACCCTGACCGAGGTCGAGGCCTTCCTGACCGACCCCCGCGCGTGGCAGGCGGCAAACGGCTGATCCGGGGTTATCCCCAACAAACTGCGGCCGGCCCCATGACGCGGCCGGCCGCTTCGGTTTAATCTGGACCGCAACCAACGAAGGGGCAGGCAGACCATGAGCACTCTCACCGTCACCAGCGCGCATTTCATCGTTCCCGGACAGGCCGACGGGCCCGAGGACAAGCAGGCCATCCCCTTTTCGCTGGAGGCGGAGCAGCAGTTGCTGGGCGCGCTGCTGACCAACAACGACGTGTTCGACCGGGTCAGCCAGATCATCAAGTCGGACCATTTCTATCACCCGGTCCATGCCCGCATCTTCGACATCTGCGCCGAACGCATCCGCCGCAACGCGCTGGCCAGCCCCGTCACGATCAAGGCCTTCCTTGAAAACGACGACGGCCTGAAGGAACTGGGCGGCCCGGCCTATCTGGCGCGCATGGCGGCAGCGGCGATCAGCGCCTATGCCGCGCGCGACTATGCCCAGATGATCCGCGAATTCGCCCTGCGGCGCGAGTTGATGACCCTGGGCCAGGACATCGCCGCCCGCGCCGCCACCGTCGAAGTCGGCGACGACGCCGAGGAGCAGATCAAGGCCGCGGAACAGACGCTCTACAAGCTGGGCGAGGCCGGGGTGGCCGAACGCGGGTTCCAGTCCTTCCTCAAGGCCGTGACCGGCGCGGTTCAGGTGGCCAACGCCGCCTATCAGCGCGACGGCAAGCTGTCGGGAATTTCCACCGGGCTGATCGACCTGGACGGCAAGATGGGCGGTCTGAACAATTCGGACCTGATCATCCTGGCCGGCCGCCCGTCGATGGGCAAGACCGCGCTGGCGACCAACATCGCCTTCAACATCGCCAAGTCTCACAAGCTGGGCGAAAAGCCCGACGGCACCCAGGGCTCGATCGAGGGCGGCGTCGTCGGCTTCTTCAGCCTCGAGATGTCGGCCGAACAGCTGGCCGCCCGCATCCTGTCCGAGGCCGCCGAGGTGCCGTCCGAGCGCATCCGCAGCGGCAACATGGACGAGGGCGAATTCCGCCGCTTCGTCGAGGCCGCGCATGCGCTGCAGAACTGTCCGCTGTTCATCGACGACACGCCCGCCCTGCCCATCAACCAGCTGGCCGCCCGCGCCCGAAAGCTGAAGCGCACGCATGGGCTGGACGTGCTGATCGTGGACTACCTTCAGCTCTTGAAGGCCGCGACCGCCAAGGACAGCCGCGTGAACGAGGTGTCCGAGATCACCCAGGGCCTCAAGGCCGTGGCCAAGGAGCTGAACATCCCCGTCATCGCCCTGTCCCAGCTGTCGCGCCAGGTCGAGAACCGCGAGGACAAGCGCCCGCAGCTGTCGGACCTGCGCGAATCCGGCTCGATCGAGCAGGACGCCGACATCGTGATGTTCGTGTTCCGCGAGGAATACTACAAGGAACGCGAAAAGCCCTCGGACAGCGACCTGGACGCGATGGCCCGCTGGCAGCAGGTGATGGAGAACGTCCATGGCAAGGCCGAGGTGATCCTGGGCAAGCAGCGCCACGGCCCCATCGGCACGGTCGAGCTGGCCTTCGAGGGCCAGTTCACCCGCTTCGGCAACCTTGCCCGCGACCGCCAGAGCCAGTGGGACTGATCCGATGACCCTGCCGGTTCCCGTCGCCACGATCGGCCTGCTGCTGGCCTCGAACATCTTCATGACCGTCGCGTGGTACGGTCACCTCAAGTTCAAGACCGCCCCCCTGGTGACGGTGATCTTCATCAGCTGGGGCATCGCCTTCTTCGAATACCTGATGCAGGTGCCCGCGAACCGCATCGGCTACGGCTATTTCAGCGCCGCCCAGCTCAAGACCATCCAAGAGGTCATCAGCCTCTCGGTCTTCGCGATCTTCTCCTGGGTCTATCTGGGCGAACGGATCGGTTGGCAGCACGGCGTGGGCTTCTCCCTGATCTGCTTGGGCGCCTGGTTCATCTTCCACGACTTCGGCTGATCGCGGGGGTGGCCCGGAGGGGGCGCCGCCCCCGCCGGCGGGGGGGCCGGGGGGCCAGCCCCCCGGCTCGCTGCGCGGGACGCAATCCATCTGGCGCATCCCCCCGCAGCCGCGCTATGGATTTCGCGCGGAGGTTTTGCAGATCGTGCATTCCGCCCCTCGAAAGGTCCGACCATGCGCACGCCCCCCCATCTTCTGACCCTCGTCGCCCTGTCCGGGGTGTCCGCGCTGTCGATGAACGTGTTCCTGCCCTCACTGCCCGGCATGGCGCGCGATTTCCAGGTCGATTACGGCGTGATGCAGCTGTCGGTCTCGGCCTATATCGGGGCCAGCGCGGTCCTTCAGCTGCTGGGCGGCCCGCTCAGCGACCGCTTTGGCCGCCGGCCCGTGGTCATCTGGGGGCTCATCGGCTTCCTGCTGGCCACCATCGGTACGCTGCTGGCGACCACGGCCACCACCTTCCTGGTCTTTCGGCTGGCGCAGTCGGTCATCACCGTCTGCATGCTGGTCCCCCGTGCCGTGATCCGCGACCTCTATGACGGTGATCGCGCCGCCTCGATGCTGGGCTACGTCACGATGGGCATGGCCGTCGTGCCGATGATGGCCCCCGTCTTTGGTGGCGTTCTGGACGAGCTGTTCGGCTGGCAGGCCAACTTCGCCGTCATGGGCCTTCTGGGCATCGCCGTCCTGGCGCTGGCCTATCGCGACATGGGCGAGACCGTCCGTGGCGGCGGGATGAGCCTGCGCGCCCAGATGGTCAACTATCCGATCCTTGCCCGATCGCACCGGTTCTGGGGCTATTGTCTGGCCGCGACCCTGTCGTCGGGCGCGTTCTTCGCCTATCTGGGCGGCGCGCCCTTCGTCGGGGAACAGGTCTTCGGCCTGACCCCCGCCCAGGTGGGCTACTGGTTCGCGGCGCCCTCGATCGGGTATCTGCTGGGCAACTTCCTGTCGGCGCGCTTCTCTCCGGTCATGGGCCTGAACCGGATGATCCTGATCGGCGCGGTCATCTGCCTCGTCGCGCTGTCGGCCGCGCTGCTGGTCGACCTGTCGGGCGTGGTGCACCCGCTTGTCTTCTTCGGCGCCATCGCGCTGATGGGGCTGGGCAACGGCATGGTCCTGCCCAACGCCAATGCCGGCATGATGAGCGTGCGCCCCGAACTGGCCGGGACCGCGTCGGGCCTGGGCGGCGCCCTGGCCGTGGCCGGTGGCGCAGCGCTTTCGGCGCTGGCGGGCGCGCTGCTGCAACCGGGCAGCGGCGCCACGCCCCTGCTGGCGATCATGTGCGCCTCCGCCCTGGGCGGGTTGCTGGCGATCACCTGGGTGCTGCGCCGCGAACGTCAGCTGGCCCTGCAGGGCTGAACCTCTTGCCCGACCGCCTTTGCAACCGCTAGAACCGGCTTTGCAAACGGGGGATGGGACGTGGCGACACAAAAGATCTATGCCGGCAGCGCGCTGCGCGAAACCCGCGCCCGGGCCGCCCTGACCCAACGCCGCTTTGCCGAAAAGCTGGGCGTGTCCCTGCCCTATCTGTCCCAGATGGAGAACAACCACCGTCCCATCAGCGCGGGCGTCCTGCTGCGCCTGGCGCAGGAATTCGGCGTTGACCTGACCACTCTGGCCGCGGGCGATGCCGAGCGCATGGTCATCGACATGCAGGAGGCCCTGGCCGACCCGCTGTTCGATGCGGCACCCCCTTTGGCCGACCTGCGCCTGGCCGCGACCAATGCCCCGGTGCTGGCCCGCGCCTTCCTGGACCTGTACCGCGCCCATCGCGAAGGCCAGGAACGCCTGGCCGCCTTGGACCGGCTGCTGGTCAATGCCGCGGCCGAGGCGCCGACCCGCCTGTTCCAGCTGCTGCATCTGGTCGCCCTGGAACGCCAGTCCGACCTGCTGGAGGCGACCCTGGACCTGGCACGCTTTCGCAGCCCCACCGCCCGCCAGATCGCCCGCCTTGGCATGGCCAACTATTTCGCCGGCGCCGCGCTGATGCCCTATCGCGCGTTCATGGCCGCGGCCCAGGCCGAACGCCATGACCTGGAACGGCTATCGCACCTGTTCGACGCGTCGCTGGAACAGGTCGCGCATCGGCTGTCCACGCTGCAGCGGCCGGGCGCCAAGGGGGTGCCGTTCTTCTTCGTGCGCGTCGATCAGGCGGGCACGATCACCAAGCGCCATTCCGCGACCCGCTTGCAATTCGCCCGCTTTGGCGGTGCCTGCCCGCTGTGGAACGTCCATCAGGCGTTCGAGCAGCCGGGCCGCTTCCTGCGTCAGCTGGCAGAGACTCCGGACGGGGTCCGCTACCTGCTGCTGGCGCGCGACGTCTCGAAGCATGCGGGCGCCTTCAACGCGCCGGTCCGCCGATTTGCTATCGGGTTGGGGGTCGAGGTCGCGCATGCGGGCGGGCTGGTCTATGCCGACGGGCTGGACCTGACCAAGCCGCGCGCCTATCAGCCCATCGGGATTTCGTGCCGGATCTGCCCGCGCCCGGACTGCCATCAGCGGTCGGTCCCGCCGATCGACCGGCCGCTGCGAATCCCCGCGGATCGCGATGGCCCCCTGCCCTATGAAATCACTTAGGTTTCTCGCCCCCAGGTTGCACGATTGGCGGATCCTTGCCGATAAAGGCAGGGTTCCGCCAATGCGGGGAACCAGACCGTAGGGTCTTGTTGCCAAGAAGGCACAGCTGCTGTTTACCCGTGACCGAACGGAACAACCCGCCGAACTGCTGACAACGGCGTGCCTTCGAGGGACAGTATCTGACAATGACGGTGATGGATCGACTGAACGGGTCGCTGGAAAAGTGGCTGCCGGAGCAACGCCTTTTCCTCCGCTCGGATGATACGACACGCTTTGTCCGCCTGCGCCCCGTGACCCAGATGGTCGGCATCAGCGGCATCACGCTGGTCTTCGGATGGACGCTGGTGGCCAGTTCCTTCCTGGTCATCGACGCCGTCAGTTCGGGCAACACCCGCGAACAGATCCAGCGCAGCCAAGCCGCCTTCGAGGAGCGCCTGGCCGAGCTGCAGGCCGAACGCGACGCCCGCGCCGCCGAGGCGCTGGCCGCGCAGTCGCGCTTTGCCGTGGCGCTGGACCAGGTCTCGCAGATGCAGTCGCAGCTCCTCTCCTCCGAGGAGAGCCGCCGCGAGATGGAGACCGGCCTGGCTGCCGTCCAGTCCACGCTGCGCGACACGCTGGCCGATCGCGACACCGCCGTCGCCGCCGCCGATGCGGGCACGACCCCCGCCCCCGACCGGACCGAGGAATTCTCGGTCGCGCTGGATATCCTGTCGGGAGAGCTGCGCAGTTCGGCCGACCAGCGGTCCGAGGCCGTCGAGGAGGCCGAGGCCGCCAAGCTGACCGCACAGGAACTGACCGTCGAGCGCGACCAGATCCTGGCCCGCAACGACGAGATCCTGACCCAGCTGGAGGACGCCGTGACCGTGTCCGTGGCCCCCCTGGACGAGGTCTTCCGCAATGTCGGCATGAACCCGGACGAGGTTCTGCGCACCATCCGCAGCGGCTATTCCGGGCAGGGCGGACCGCTGACGCCGATGTCCTATTCGACCCGCGGCAACGCGGCGCTGACCGACACCGAACTGAAGGCCCGCCAGATCATCGTCACCCTGGAGCAGATGAACACCTATCGCATCGCGATCGAGAAGCTGCCGCTGGCCATGCCGGTCACCGACAACTTCCGCTATACCTCGGGCTTCGGCCGCCGGTGGGGTCGCATGCACGAGGGCATCGACATGGCCGGTCCCGTCGGCACGCCGATCCACGTCACGGGCGACGGCGTCGTGACCTTTGCCGGGCGCAGCGGCGCCTATGGCAACCTGATCAAGATCCGCCACGAGCTGGGCACCGAGACCCGCTATGCCCACCTGAGCCGCATCCATGTAAAAGTTGGCGATCGGGTGTCGCAAGGCGACCGGATCGGTGATATGGGGAATACCGGACGCTCGACCGGGCCGCATCTGCATTATGAAGTGCGCATGAACGGTCGGGCCGTGGACCCGATGAGCTTCATCAAGGCAGCAGACAATGTTCAGTAAGACCCGCGTGACCGAGACCCGCCCGACCCCCGACGCAGCCCCGCAGGCGGCCCCCGTCGCGCCCGAGCGCAGCACCCCCGAGGCGCAGGCACCGGCCGCCGCACCCCGTGCGCGCGTGGCACCCTCGGTCCTGTCAGCCGACCTGACTGTGACGGGCAACATCAAGACGCAGGGCGATATCCAGATCGAGGGCACGGTCGAAGGCGACATCCGCGCCCATCAGTTGACCATCGGCGAAACCGCCACCATCAAGGGCGAGATCGTCGGCGACGACGTCATCGTCAACGGCCGCGTCATCGGTCGCGTGCGCGGCCTCAAGGTCCGCCTGACCGCCACCGCGCGGGTCGAGGGCGACATCATCCACAAGACCATCGCCATCGAATCGGGCGCCCATTTCGAGGGCTCGGTCCAGCGCCAGGAAGACCCGCTGAACAACGGCGGCACCAAGAAGCTGGCCCCGCCGACCGAGTGATCGGCCTCTGCCACCGATCCCGACAAGGCCCGCGTTTCGCGGGCCTTTTTCATGGATTGCGGTCCCCCTGCGATGCGGGTCCAATGCGCCCGAACCGCGGGACAGCGACGGATGTGCATGCGGGCGCGCCCGTCACAGGATAGGCGATCACGGGAGAAAATGATGAAAAGCATTCTGATCACGGGCGCCGGCAGCGGCATCGGGCAGGCCACGGCGCGGCTGTTTCTGGATCGCGGCTGGCGCGTGGGGCTGATCGGGCGCAGGCCCGACCCCCTGCACCAGACCGCCGACGGGCATGACGGCGCGCTGGTCCTGCCCTGCGACATCACCGACGACGCCGCAGTCGAGGCGGCATTCGCGCAGGCCGTCCGCAGCTGGGGCCGCCTGGATGTCCTGTTCAACAATGCCGGACGCGCCGCCCCGCTGGCCGATCCCGACCATCTGTCGCCGGACGATTTCCGCGACGTGATCGCGACCAATGTGACGGGCATGTTCCTCTGTGCGCGCGCGGCCTTTGCGGCGATGCGGGCGCAGTCGCCCCAGGGCGGGCGGATCATCAACAACGGCTCGGTCGCGGCCCATGCGCCGCGGGCGGGCTCCGTCGCCTATACGATGTCCAAGCATGCCGTGACCGGCCTGACGCGCAGCCTGTCGCTGGACGGGCGCGCGGTGAACATCGCCTGCGGCCAGATCGACGTGGGCAATGCCGCGACGCAGTTGCTGCGCGAGGCCGCCGCCCGCGATCCCGATGCCGAACCGGTGATCGACGTCGCCACCGTGGCCGATGCCGTCTGGCACATGGCCACGCTGCCCCAGGGCGCGAACGTTCAGTTCATGACGCTGATGGCGACCAACATGCCCTTCATCGGGCGCGGCTAGCCATAGCGGCGCAGCAGCGCGTCCGCGACCGGGGGGGTGACGAATTTGGACACGTCCCCGCCCAGGCGCGCGATCTCCTTGACCAGCTTGGAGGCGATGGCCTGGCGCCGGGCGTCGGCCATCATGAAGACGGTCTCGATGCTGCTGTCCAGGGCACGGTTCATGCCGACCATCTGGAATTCGTACTCGAAATCGGCCACCGCGCGCAGGCCGCGCACAATGATGCTGGCACCCACGTCGCGCGCACAGTCGATCAGCAGGTTCTCGAACGGGTGGACGACGATCTCTCCGCCGGTCTTGGCGACGATGGCGTCGCATTCGGCCTGAACCATGGCCACGCGCGCCTCCAGGTCGAACAGCGGGCCCTTGTCGCGGTTGATCGCCACGCCGATCACCAGACGGTCGACCAGCGCCATCGCGCGCTGGATGATGTCGATATGTCCAAGCGTGATCGGATCGAAGGTTCCGGGATAAAGGCCGATGCGCATGGATGTCGCGTCCTTGGGGTCATGGTCCTGACCCCAAGGCAAACCGCATTTGACCCCGGATTGCAAGATCGTGAACGGCTGCGACGATGCGTCAGCTGCCCATGATCATCCCGGTCAGGGCTTCCTTTTCGGCCGCCAGTTCCTTCAGGCGCCCGCTGACCGCATCGCCGATCGAGATCACGCCCAGCATGTCCCCCTGACCGTCCACCACCGGCATGTGGCGGAACCGCCCCTGGGTCATGCGCTCCAGGATGGTCAGCGCGTCCTCTCCGGTGGTGCAGGTCTGGACCTGAGTGGTCATCACGCCGCTGACGGGCTGGGACAGCACGTCGGGTCCGTGCTTGCCCAGCTGACGGACGATGTCGCGTTCGGACAGGATGCCTTCGGGCCTCCGGCCATCGGTGGACACGACCACCGCGCCGATGCGCTTTTCGGCCAGCAGCGTCGCGGCCTCGCCCAGGGTGGTGGTCGGCGCGATGGTCACGATCGTCGCGGAATCGATCCACGGCTTGGCATTGTCGGACTTCATCGACAGCAACTGTTTGACCAGCATCACGGGCCTCCCTCGGACTTGTTCCCCTTCATCATTTTCGCCAAATCGGTTCGCGTCAAGTGCGACCATCGGGGGCCGCGGAAAGCTGCCCCTCCAGCCGGGCGACCTCGGTGCGGATGCCCTGGGCCACCGCCTCTGCCAGCAGGGTCAGCCGGCGCGAGGCGCGGTCGTCGGCATGCCGGATCAGCCAGAAGCTGCGCTTCAGCGCGATGCGTCCGGTCAGCACGCGGCGCACCCCCGGCGCAAAGGGGATCGCGAAATCATGCACGATGCCAAGGCCCGCCCCGGCGCGCACGGCCTGCATCTGGACCGCCACGGAATTGCTGCTGATCTGGGCCGCCTCGACCCCCGTCGCGGACAGATAATCCAGCTCGCGGTCGAAGATCATGTCCGGGATATAGCTGATCATCCGATGCCCGCGCAGATCCTCCAGCCGGTCCAGCGGCGGGTGGCGCGACAGGTAATCGTCATGCCCCGCCAGGTGCAGGTGATAGTCGACCAGCCGCTGGACCATTAGCCGCCCCGTGTCGGGCGGCGACACGGCGATGGCCATGTCGGCCTCGCGCCGGGTCAGGTTCACGACGCGCGGCAGGGCCACGATCTGAATCTCCAGCCCCGGATGGGCGGCGCACAGGNCGCGCGCGACCTGCGGCAGCAGATAGTTCGCGCAGCCGTCGGGCGCCCCGATGCGCAGCTGTCCCGACAGGCCCGCATCCCCGCTGACGGCCTCGGCTGCGGCGGTGGCGGCGCGTTCGGCGGCCTCGGCCGGGGCCATCAGGCGCGCCCCTTCGGCGGTCAGCTGATAGCCGCCGGGCGTCTTGAGAAACAGCGCCGCTCCGATCGACGCCTCCAGCCGCGCGATGCGGCGGCCGACGGTCGATGCGTCCATCGCCAGCCTGCGCCCTGCGCCCGACAGGCTTTCGGCCCGCGCGACGGCCAGAAAGATGCGCAGATCATCCCAATCCATCGCCGCCCTTTGCAAAAACGCAAAACCCTTTTGCCAGCATTCCCCTTTCTTCCGCAAATCCGCAAGACTAGGCTGCGCCCAACAGTTGCAGGAGGACGCGATGAAAGAGATACATCACTGGATCGACGGCAAGGAATACAAGGGCACCTCTGGCCGGTTTTCCGACGTCTACAACCCCGCCACGGGCGAGGTTCAGGCCCGCCTGTCGCTGATCACCAAGGCCGAGATGGACGACGCCATCGCCCGCGCCGCCAAGGCCCAGATCGCATGGGGCGCCACCAATCCGCAGCGCCGCGCCCGCGTGATGATGGCCTTTGTCGGCTTGATCAACCGCGATATGGACAAGTTGGCCGAGGCCCTGTCCAGCGAACACGGCAAGACCTTTCCCGATGCCAAGGGCGACATCCAGCGCGGGCTGGAGGTGATCGAGTTCTGCATCGGCGCGCCGCATCTGCTGAAGGGCGAGTTCACCGACAGCGCCGGCCCCGGCATCGACATGTACTCCATGCGCCAGCCCCTGGGCGTGGTCGCGGGCATCACGCCCTTCAACTTTCCGGCCATGATTCCGCTGTGGAAGATGGGCCCGGCCCTGTCCGCCGGCAATGCGATGATCCTGAAACCCTCCGAGCGTGACCCCTCGGTGCCGCTGATGCTGGCCAAGCTGCTGCAGGAGGCGGGCCTGCCCGACGGCGTGCTGCAGGTGGTGAACGGCGACAAGGAATCGGTCGACGCGATCCTGGACAGCGAGGTCATCCAGGCCGTGGGCTTTGTCGGCTCGACCCCGATCGCGCAGTACATCTATGAACGCGCCGCCGCGACCGGCAAGCGCGCGCAGTGCTTCGGCGGTGCCAAGAACCACATGATCATCATGCCCGACGCGGACCTGGACCAGGCCGCCGACGCGCTGGTCGGCGCGGGCTACGGCGCGGCAGGCGAGCGTTGCATGGCGATCTCGGTCGCGGTGCCGGTGGGCGAGAAGACCGCCGACGCGCTGATCGAGAAGCTGATCCCGCGGGTCGAAAGGCTGAAGGTCGGTCCCTGGACCGCCGGCAACGACATCGACTACGGCCCGGTCGTGACCAAGGCCGCCAAGGAGAACATCCTGCGCCTGGTGCAGTCCGGCGTGGATCAAGGCGCCGAGCTGGTCGTCGACGGCCGCGACTTCAACCTTCAGGGCTATGAGGACGGCTTCTTCGTCGGACCCCACCTGTTCGACCGCGTGACCCCGGACATGGACATCTACAAGACCGAGATCTTCGGCCCGGTCCTCTCCACCGTCCGCGCCGCGACCTATGAGGACGCGATCAAGCTGGCGCTCGACCACGAATACGGCAACGGCACCGCGATCTATACCCGCGACGGCGACACGGCGCGCGACTTCGCGAACCGCATCAATATTGGCATGGTGGGCATTAATGTGCCGATCCCGGTGCCGCTGGCCTATCACACCTTTGGCGGCTGGAAGAAATCGGGCTTCGGCGACCTGAACCAGCACGGCCCCGATGCGTTCCGCTTCTATACGCGGACCAAGACCGTGACGGCGCGCTGGCCGTCGGGGATCAAGGAAGGCGGAGAGTTCAACTTTAAGGCCATGGACTGACGCCGGAACCGGCCTTCCCCATGCGGGGGGCGCTGCGCGGGGGGTCCGGGGGGCAGCCAGCCCCCCGGCACCTCGCGGGACGCAAGCCCGGCGCGTCGTGGCAACCAGGACGGACGCATGACGACTGATCCCGACTTCACCCTGGGCATCGAGGAGGAATATCTCCTCGTCGATGCCGACACGCTGCAGCTGGCCGCGGCGCCCGAGGCGCTGATGCAGGCGCTCACGGCCGATCTGGGCGAGCAGGTCAGCCCCGAATTCCTGCGCTGCCAGGTCGAGATCGGCACCCCGGTCAGCGCCGACATCCGCGCCGCGGGCGATCACCTGCGCCACCTGCGCGGCACCGTCGCCCGGCGCGCCGCGGAACATGGGCTGGCGCCCATCTCGGCCTCCTGCCACCCGCAGGCCGACTGGCGCGAACAGGATCATACCGACAAGGACCGCTACAACCAGCTGTCGCGCGACATGGGCGGCGTGGCGCGGCGCATGCTGATCTGCGGCATGCATGTCCATGTGGGCATCCCCGACCCCGCGCAGCGCATCGACCTGATGAACCAGCTGGCCTATTTCCTGCCGCATCTGCTGGCCTTGTCCGCCTCCAGCCCCTTCTGGATGGGCGAGGATTCGGGCCTTGCCTCGTACCGCACCACGGTCTTCGGCGACATGCCCCGCACCGGCCTGCCGCCGCAGATGGGCAGCTGGGACGAATTCGAACGCTCGGTCCAGGCCCTGACCGACCTGGGCATCATCGAGGACAGCAGCAAGATCTGGTGGGACCTGCGCCCCAGCAGCAAATACCCCACGCTGGAGACCCGCATCTGCGACGCCTGCCCGCGGATCGAGGATGCGCTGACCCTGGCTGCCCTGATCCAGACCACCTTGCGCATGTTGTGGCGCCTGTCGCGCGGCAATCAGCGCTGGCGGCAGTACGAGCCCTTCCTGCTGGCCGAGAACCGCTGGCGCGCGCTGCGCTATGGCACGACCGAGGGGCTGATCGACTTTGGTGCCGGGCGGATCATTCCGTTCGACCAGATCGCCGACGACTGGCTGGGCCTGATCGCGCAGGATGCCGACGCGCTGAACTGTCAGCCCCACGTCGCCCGCCTGCGAGACATGGTGGCGCATGGCACGGCGGCCGAAGCGCAGTGCGCCGTCCATGCCCGCGCGCGCCAGGCCGGGGCCGACCGCGACGACGCCTTGCGCGCCGTCACCCGCCATCTTGTGCAGGAGTTCACCCGCGACCTGTAACCGCTTGCAACACTGTCGCAACATCTGGCAATTAAACACCTGTTCAATTCAGACCGGTCCGGGGAGGGGCTGCCGATGGATTTCGCACTGACCGAGGAACAGCAGGCCATCTTCGACATGGCCCGCGATTTCGGGGCCGACCGCATCGCGCCCCATGCGCAGGACTGGGAACGTCAGGGCACCATCCCGCGCGACCTCTGGCCCGACGTGGCGGCCCTGGGCCTGGGCGGCATCTTCGTCTCCGAGGATCACGGCGGCACGGGGCTTTCCCGTCTGGACGGCACGCTGGTCTTCGAGGCGCTGTCGATGGCCTGTCCCTCGGTCGCGTCCTTCCTGTCGATCCACAACATGTGCGGCGGCATGATCGACAAGTTCGGCACCGATCAGGCCCGCGACCGCTGGTTGCCCGACCTGTGTTCGATGACCCGCATCTTCAGCTATTGCCTGACCGAACCGGGGTCCGGGTCCGACGCGGCCGCGCTCCGCACCCGCGCCGACCGTGACAATCAGGGCTGGCGGCTGAACGGGACCAAGGCCTTCATCAGCGGCGGCGGCTACAACGACGTCTATGTCGCCATGGTCCGCAGCGGCGGCGACGGCCCCAAGGGCATCAGCACCGTCATCGTCGAAAACGGCACGCCGGGCCTCTCCTTCGGGGGGCTTGAGGACAAGATGGGCTGGCGGTCCCAGCCTACGACCCAGGTCCAGTTCGACGACTGCATCCTGCCCGCCGACAACCTGCTGGGCGAGGAGGGCCGCGGCTTCAGCTATGCCATGGCCGGGCTGGACGGCGGGCGCCTGAACATCGCCGCAGCCGCCCTGGGCGGTGCGCAATCGGCGCTGGACCGGACGCTGGCCTATATGGGCGACCGCAAGGCCTTCGGCAAATCGCTGGACCAGTTCCAGGCCCTGCAGTTCCGCCTGGCCGAAATGGAGACCGCCCTGCAATCGGCCCGCATCTTCCTGCGCCAGGCGGCGTGGAAGCTGGATCAGGGCGCGCCGGACGCGACCAAGTTCTGCGCCATGGCGAAACTGCACGTCACCGACCGCGCCTTCGAGGTCGCCAACCAATGCCTGCAGCTCCATGGCGGATACGGCTATCTGGCCGATTACGGCATCGAGAAGATCGTGCGCGACCTGCGCGTCCACCAGATCCTGGAGGGCACGAACGAGATCATGCGCCTGATCATCAGCCGCGCCCTATTGGCGGAAAGGGCCTGACATGGACGACCTGACCATCCGCACCGCCGGGCGCGCCGGGCGCATCACCTTCACTCGGCCCAAGGCGCTGAACGCCCTGACCCATGCCATGGCCCGCGCCATCCACGACGCTTTGGACGGCTGGCGCGACGATCCTGCGGTCGCGCTGGTCATCATCGATGCCGAAGGGGACCGCGCCTTCTGCGCCGGGGGCGACATCGCCGCCGTCTATCACGCGGGCCGCGAGGGCGATCACCAGGTCGGGCGCGACTTCTTTCGCGACGAATACCGCATGAACGCGGCCATCGCCGATTTTTCCAAGCCCATCGTGGCTTTCATGCAAGGGTTCGTCATGGGCGGCGGCGTGGGGGTGGGCGGTCATGCCAGCCACCGGATCGTCGGCGACACGACGCGCATCGCGATGCCCGAAAGCGGCATCGGCCTGATCCCCGACGTGGGCGGCACCTGGCTGCTGGGTCGCGCGCCGGGGCGGATCGGTGAATACCTGGCGATGACCGGTGGTCGGATGACGGCAGGCGACGCGATCCATGCCGGCTTTGCGGACATGTACATTCCCGAAGCGGACTGGCCGGGCCTGATCGCCATGCTGGAGGACAGCGGCGACGTGACCGGCCTGCGCGGCCACCCTGCCCCCGCGGCGACGCTGGACCGGCGCGACCTGTCCGCCTTTGGTGGCCGCACCCTGGCCGATATCACCGCCGCGTTGCAGGAGGCGGGCGACGACGAATCGCTGGAGGCGCTGCGGCGCAATTCGCCGCTGTCGATGGCGGCGGGGCTGGCGATGGTGCGTGCGGCCCGCGGCGACGATTGCATGCAGCAGTCGCTGTCTCGCGAATACCGCTTTACCGCCCGCGCCACGGCCGAAAGCGATTTCCTGGAGGGCGTGCGCGCCCAGATCATCGATAAGGATCGCAAGCCCGTCTGGCGCCGCGACGCGTCCGATGACACGCTGCGCGCGATGCTGGCCCCGCTTGGGGATGACGAACTGCAATGGGAGACTGCAGAATGAAGATCGGCTTCATCGGACTGGGCAACATGGGCGCGCCCATGGCCGCCAACTTGGCTGCCGCGGGCCATCAGGTCACGGGTTTCGACACCGCGGCCCCCGCCCCCGCGGGCGTGACCCTCGCCGCCAGCGCGACCAAGGCGGTGTCGGGCGCGGATGTTGTCTTCACCATGCTGCCCAATGGCCAGATCCTGCGCGACGTGGCCGACCAGATCATCCCCGCCATGCAGCAGGGCGCGGTCCTGTGCGACTGTTCCACCGTCGACGTGGACAGCGCACGCGACGTGGCGCAGGCGGCCCGCGCAGCGGGGCTGGGTGCGCTGGACGCGCCCGTCTCGGGCGGCACCGGCGGCGCACAGGCTGGCACCCTGACCTTCATGGTGGGTGGCGCCGAAGCCGATTTCGCCACCGTCCAGCCGCTGTTCGCGGTCATGGGCCAGAAGGCCGTCCATTGCGGCGACATCGGCGCCGGACAGGCGGCCAAGATATGCAACAACATGATCCTGGGCGTCACCATGATCGCCACCTGCGAAGCCTTTGCCTTGGCCGACAAGCTGGGGCTGGACCGCCAGAAGATGTTCGACGTCGTGTCGACCAGTTCGGGCTATAGCTGGTCGATGAACGCCTACTGCCCGGCGCCGGGCGTGGGCCCTGTCAGCCCCGCGGACAACGGCTACAAGCCCGGCTTTGCCGCCGAACTGATGCTCAAGGATCTTGGCCTGTCCCAGCAGGCGGCCGAATCGGTCGGCGCGCAGACCCCGATGGGGGCGTTGGCGCATCAACAATATGACGACTTCGTCACCCGCGAAGACGGCCGGGGACAGGATTTTTCGGCCATGCTGCCCCGATTTACGGCGCGGAACAGTTGATCGGAACGGGTTGTTAACCCCTGCCGTGGTGATATGCGGTGGCGAGCCTGCGAACGGGGTGCAGCCATCATGGACCGGATCTTGCGACGTCTCTCCACCGCCCTGCTGATCGGCGCATGCGCGCTGGTCCCTCAGGACGGCTTTGCCCAGCAGCGCCCCACCGTCGGTGAGGTGCCGGCGCCCGAGCAGGTTCGCCAGATCGACAAGCCCGGCGCCGTGGGCCTTGGGCCGCAGCTGCCGGGCAGCGTCTATGCCGTCGTATCGGGCCATCTGGTCCGCATCCAGATCGGCAGCGGCAAGATCCTGTCGATCCTGCGGCCCCTGCCCGACTGAACGTGGCAGTTCCGCATCGGCATGCCTGCCATGCGGCGTCGCAGCGGAACCCGTCAGGCAATCCCGGGTTGACCCGTTGTAACTGATCCGAGGATATGATGACGCCGCTGCACCCCCTTGCCGCCGTGGCGGCCGGGACAATGCTCGGCCTCGCCGCCCTGACCGCCCCCAACACCACGCCGACCCGCGGCCTGCAGGCTGTGCCGGCATGTACGACGGAATGTCTGGGCGGGCATGCGACCATGCCGATGGTCGGTGACAGCGTTCCGGAGGACCAGCTGCATCGTGTCAACGCGCCGGGCCGCTATGGCCTGTCTCAGGCGCCCGATGGCGACAGCTATGCCGTGGTCGGTGGCCATCTGGTGCGGATCGATGCCGATGACGGGCGTATCCTGTCGGTTCTGCGACCCGCACCGCGGATTCTGGACTAACCGTCCAACAAGGCGCGCGCAGCCTCGGTCGCAGCATCGGTGACACGGTCGCCTGACAGCATGCGCGCGATCTCGGCCACGCGCTCGGGTTCGGGCAGCGGCGTGACGGTCGAGGTGGTCATCCCGTCGGTCACCGATTTCGACACACGGAAATGCACCGCGCCCAAGGCCGCGACCTGCGGCGAATGGGTGATGACCAGCACCTGCGCACCATCCGCCAGATTCTGCAGACGGCGGCCGACGGCATCGGCGGTGGCCCCGCCGACCCCGCGATCAATCTCGTCAAAGATCATGACCAGCGCGTCATTCCCCCGCGCCAGGCAGACCTTCAGCGCCAGCAGAAAGCGGGACAGTTCGCCACCGGAGGCGATCTTGTCCAGCGGTCCCGACGGTGCGCCCGGGTTGGTCGCCACCGTGAACGCCACGGTATCGCGCCCGTCCGGCCCGGGCTCGGCGGGCGATACGACGGTACGAAAGACCGCACGTTCCATCTTCAGCGGCACCAATTCAGCGGTTACGGCGCGGTCCAACCGGGTCGCGGCCTCGGTGCGGGCAGCGGTCAGCGCATCGGCCGCGGCATCATAGTCCGCCTGAGCGTCCCGCGCCGCACGGCGCAGATCGCCCATCCGCGCCTCGCTGGCATCCAGACGCTCCAGCCGGTCGCGCAACTGCTGCGCCAGACCGGCCAGATCGTCGGGCAGGATGTCATGCTTTCGCGCCAAGGCACGCAGCGCGAACAGCCGCTCCTCGGTCGATTCCAGCGCGTGCGGATCGAAATCCAGCGCGGCCAGCGTGTCCTCGACCCCGCGGGTGGCCTCGCCCAGCTCGATCAGCGCGCGTGACAGGGCGGCCAGGGGCTCGTCCAGTCGACCTTCGGCCTGCTCGGATGCGCCCTCCAACCAGCGCGCGGCGTCTACCATCGCGCCTTCGGCNCCGTCTCCCGCCAGCATCTGCAGAGCGCGCGCCACGTCATCCCGGATGCGCTCCGCGCCCTGCATGGCGCGGCGCGCAATATCCAGGCGCTGTTCCTCGCCGGGTTCGGGGGCCAGCTTGTCCAGTTCCGCCACGGCGTGGCGCAGGAACTCCTCCTCCTGCCGAGCAGCGGCCAACGCAGCCTCGGCCTCGGCCAGCGCCCGGTCCGCATCGCGCCGTGCGGCCCAGGTGCGGCGGACCGCCGACAGGTCCATAGCGCCGAACGCGTCCAGCAGGGTGCGATGCCCGCGCGGATTCAACAGCCCGCGGTCGTCATGCTGCCCGTGCAGCTCGACCAGGACCTCGGACAGCTGCCGCAGAACCTCGCCCGACACCCGGCGGTCATTGACCCAGCCCGTCTTGCGTCCATCCAGCGTGTTCACGCGGCGCAGGATCAGTTCGTCGTCATCGATCGTGATCCCGGCCTCGGCCAGCAGGGCGCGGGCGGGATGAACCTCCGGCAGGTCGAACACCGCCTGAACCTCGCCCTGCGCGGCCCCCTGGCGGACCAGTTCGGCGCGGCTGCGCCAGCCCAGGACGAACCCCAGGCAATCCAGCAGGATGGACTTGCCCGCGCCGGTCTCTCCGGTCAGCACGTTCAGGCCGGGGCCGAACGACAGCTCCAGCCGGTCGATCAGCAGCATGTCGCGGATGTCCAGCGATCTCAGCATGGGCCACGGCCCCTGCGCACGGCCTGCATTACAGCCAGCGTCCCTGGATGGTCTGGCGATAGACGTTGGTCAGCCAGCTGTCACCGCGCACCTCGGCCGACAGGCCGCGGCCGCGCAGTTGCCGGAACGCGTCGTCATAGAAGGGCGAGGACTGGAAGTTGTGTCCCAGGATGGCGCCCGCCGTCTGCGCCTCGTCCAGCAGTCCAAGGGCCAGATAGGCCTCGACCAGACGCAGCAGCGCCTCGGGGGTCTGGGTGGTCGTCTGGAACTCCTCGACCACCACGCGGAACCGGTTCACCGACGCTGCGTAATGCCCCTGCTTCAGGTAATAACGCCCGATCTCCATTTCCTTGGCGGCCAGGTGATCGAACGCCAAGTCGAATTTCAGGATCGAACTGCGGGCATATTCGCTGTCGGGATACTGCTCGATCACCGTCCGCAGCCCCTGCAGTGCCTGAAAGGTCAGGCCCTGATCGCGCCCGACGTCATCGATCTGATCGTAATAGGACAGCGCCAGCAGATACTGTGCATAGGCGGCATCCTCATCGGTCGGATAGGTGTCCAGGAACCGCTGCGCCGCGCCGCGGGCCTCTTCGTAATTGCCCGCCTTGTGGTTGCCATAGGCCTGCATGATCAGCGCGCGCTTGGCCCATTCGGAATAGGGATACAGCCGCTCGATCTCGCTGAAATAGACGACGGCATCCTCGGGATCGCCGCTGTTCTCCAGCTCGAACTCGCCCCGCTTGTAGATTTCCTCGGCCGTAAAGCGGTCCAGATTCTGCTTTTGCGCCGCGTCCCGGTTGCCGCCGCAGCCAGTCAGGACAACGCCCGCCAGCACCGCAGCCACCACCGAAGCCGAGATTTTCGAGCCCGCCATCTTTATCCTGCCCTACGATTTGCCGATGCGCTGCCCGCGTGCGGGCGGCGCTGCCGGGATCCTCTAGCACAGAACATCAGGGGGCGCAAAATGGCAATCCGTTGAATTCGGCCAAGGTCCCGGCGCCCCGCACCGTCATTCGGCCGCAAAGGCCGCGGCAAGTTCGGGGCGTGCATAGTCGGCGACACCCGCGCCCGGCAGGCGACCTTCCAGCTCAGGCGTGCACCGCTCCCAAGTCCATGCAGTGGGGTCGGCGAACAGCGCCCGCAGCAGGCGGTTGGTCATCGCGTGGCCCGCACGGTGGCCGGTATAGCGCGCCAGCAGCGGCGCACCGGCCAGCGCCAGATCGCCGGTGGCGTCCAGCATCTTGTGGCGCACGGCCTCGTCCGCGTGACGCAGGCCGCCCGGCGACAGGACGCGCCCGCCATCGACCACGACCGCGTTCAGATAGGTCCCGCCCAGGGCCAGGCCGTTGCGGCGCATCGCCTCGACATCCGACGCGCGGCAGAAGGTGCGGCTGTCGGCCAACTCGCGCAGGAACGCGCCATTGGCCATGTCCAGACGCTTTTCCTGATGCCCGATCGCGGCGTCGGTAAAGTCGATCTCGAAATCGATCTCCAGGTGGTCGGCGGGCGACAGGCGGGCAAAGGCTTCGCCCTCGCGGACCTCGACCGTGCGCAGGACGCGGATCGCGCGCAGCGGTGCGGCCTGACGCGCGATGCCGGTGTCCAGGATCGCGTCCACGAAGGGCGCGGCCGAACCGTCCAGAATCGGAATTTCGGGCCCATCGACGGTGATCAGCGCGTTGTGGATACCCGTGCCGGCCAGCGCAGCCATCACGTGCTCGACCGTCGAGAGGGTCACACCCAAACCGTTGTCCAGCAGCGTGCACAGCTTGGACGGCGTCACATGGTCCCACAATGCCGGAATGTCGACCGCAGGCGACAGGTCGGTGCGGCGAAAGACGATCCCGTGGCCGGGCTGTGCGGGATGCATGACCAGACGCGCGGGCGCACCGGAGTGGAGCCCGACGCCCTGCAATGTCACCGTGTCTTTCAGCGTCGCCTGCATGATCTGCCTGCCTTCGGATTCGTCGTGGGGCGCACCTGCCCCTTCTGTCACTCCAGCTAGGTCTGGCAGTGAACGCATTCAATTAACGTTTTGTAACGGGGTGAAACATTCCCCTGCCCTGCCCTGCAACCCGATGGCCGTTTTCGCCCAAGAGGTTGACTGGCAAAGGGAAAGGGCCGCTTTGAAGCGGCCCTTGCAACCAGTGGATGTGCCGGTTTCGTGATACGTCAGTTGGCCTGACGGCGCAGGAAAGCCGGGATCTCGACATTGTCCTTGCCGTTCGAGTCGGGGCTGGCCAGATCGTCGAAGTCGGTGTCGTGCTGACGGGCGCGGACGGCGACGCGGTCGTTCACACGCTCGGCGATCGAGGATGCGGCCGGCTTGGCGCCGCCCGGCTGGTCGTTGCCATGGCCTGCCATGCGCTCCAGCATGCGGCCCAGACCGCTCATCCGGCTGGTGGCGGGCTGTGCAGGCTGCTGCTGCGGCTGTGCGGGGACGCGACCGTGGTTGTCCACGGCGCGGCGCAGGCGGTCCATCACCTCGGGTGCGGGCTGGCCGGCACGCGGGGACTGCGGCGCACGGGGCGCGACAAAGGCCGACGCGTCGTCGTCGATGCGCACGGCGTTCTGGCGGGCGCTGTCCTTCGGCTGATAGGCCGGCTGCGGCATGTCGTCCTCGGCGCGCGGGTCGTGGCGCGGGGCCTCGACGCGGGCCGTCTCGGCAGAGGATGCGATCGGGGGCGCCACGCGGCGCGCCGGGATCGCCGGCTGCTCCTCGGCGGCGGCACCGACCTGCGGGTTCTGGATCAGCGGCGCAGCCATGCCGCGGCGGGGCGAGGGAACCTCGGCCACCGCGACGGCGGCGTCGATGCCGGTCGCCACGACCGAAACGCGGATCGTGCCGTCCATGTCGGGGTCCAGGGTCGAGCCGACGATGATGTTGGCATCGGCGTCCACCTTGTCGCGGATGACGTTGGCCGCCTCGTCCAGTTCGAACAGGGTCATGTCATAGCCGCCGGTGATGTTGATCAGCACGCCGCGCGCGCCGTTCAGGCTGATCTCGTCCAGCAGCGGGTTGGCGATGGCACGCTCGGCGGCTTCCTGGGCGCGGTTCTCGCCCGAGGCCTCGCCGGTGCCCATCATGGCCTTGCCCATCTCGTCCATCACCGACCGCACGTCGGCAAAGTCCAGGTTGATTAGGCCCGGCTTGACCATCAGGTCCGTCACGCCCTTGACGCCTTGGTACAGCACGTCGTCGGCCAGCGCGAAGGCGTCGGTGAAGGTGGTCTTTTCGTTGGCCAGCCGGAACAGGTTCTGGTTCGGAATGATGATCAGCGTGTCCACGACCTTCTGCAGGGCCTCGACGCCCTCCTCGGCCTGGCGCATCCGCTTGGTGCCCTCGAACTGGAAGGGCTTGGTCACGACGCCGACGGTCAGGATGCCCATCTCGCGCGCGGCCTGCGCGATGATCGGCGCCGCACCGGTGCCGGTGCCGCCGCCCATGCCCGCGGTGATGAAGCACATATGCGCGCCCATCAGGTGATCGACGATGTCCTCGATCGTCTCCTCGGCGGCCTTGGCGCCGATCGTGGGCTTGGCACCCGCGCCCAGACCCTCGGTGACCTTGGGCCCGATCTGGATGCGCGAGGTCGCACGCGACTGCTGCAGCGCCTGCGCGTCGGTGTTGGCGACCACGAACTCGACCCCGTCGAGCTGCTTCTGAATCATGTTGTTGACGGCGTTGCCACCTGCGCCACCGACACCGAAGACGGTGATGCGCGGCTTCAGCTCTTCTTCGTCATTCATCATCAGATTGAGGTTCATGGTGTCCGCCTGTTACCGCTGCTGCATTGGGAAGGCGGGTGTACCGCTCGAATCCCGTTTCTTAATGGTTACCGTAACAATTGGCACCAGTTCCGTCACCCGAAAAAGCCGGGCGTTTCGCAAAATCTGGAGGGGCTACCCTTGAAATAGGCGGCATCTTGCCATGTCTTCCGAATGTGGTGGGAAAACCCTTGCCACCCCCCAGAACCAAGGTGGTGCAATCACCAGTTGTTCTTGAACCAGCGATAGGCGCGACGCAGGCTGCGCGCGGGATACCGGTCGGCCGGCATCTCGAAATCCCACCATTCATCCTGCGGATGTGCGGCGAACAGCGCCAGGCCCACGGCGCTGGAAAAGCTGGGATCGGTCAGCTGATGGGCCAGGCCGTCGATGCGCAGCGGCCGCCCGCAGCGCACGTTCGGACCCAGGATGCGCGTCGCCAGACCGTCCAGGCCGGGGATCTGGCTGCCGCCCCCGGTCAGCACGATCTGCTGGCTGGGCATCCAGTCGAACCCGGCCGCGTCCAGCACCTCGCGGACATGCTCCAGCATCTCCTCGACGCGGGGGCGCATCACGCCGATCACGTCGGCGCGGCTGACCTGGCGGCGGTCCGCCTCCCAGTCCCCGGTCTCTCCGCCGACCTCGATCATGTCGCGGTCGTCGCGGCCCGTCGCCTCGACGCCCCCGTTCAGCGTCTTCAGGCGCTCTGCCACGGGCAGGCTGACACGCAGACCCTGGGCGATGTCCTGGGTGATCAGGTTGCCCCCGATGGGCACGTGATCGGAAAAGATCATATGCTTCTTGACGAAGATCGACACGCCGGTGCCGCCACCGCCGAAATCGACACAGGCCGCGCCCAGCTCCTGCTCATCCTCGACCAGCGATGCGCGGGCCGAGGCATAGGGCGCCGAGGCGATCCCCGCCAGTTCAAGGTCGCAGCGCCGGATGCACTGGACCAGGTTGCCGATGGAATCGCCGTCCACGGTCAGCACATGCATGTCGCAGAACAGCTTGTTTCCCAGATGGTCGCGCGGGTCGGCCAGGTTGCTGCGGTTGTCGACCGCGAAATTCACCGGCTGCGCGTGCAGCACCTCGCGGCCGCGGCCGAAATCGGGCGCGTCGCAGGCGGCCAGCACGGATGCCACGTCATGTTCGCCGACCTTGCCGGATTCCAGCACGATCTCTCCGGCCAGGCCATACGAGGCCGGTCGCCCGCCCGACAGGCAGGCGATGACGTGATCGACGCGCACGCCCGCGACCTTCTGCGCGGCGGCGACGACCGTGCGGATCGCACGCTCGGTCTCGGCCATGGTCTCGATCTCGCCGCGGCGCATCCCGCGCGACCGGGTCGATGCCGCGCCGATCACGCGGAAATTGACCTGCCCCGCCATCGGGCCCACGCCGTCGGTTTCCCGGAAGGTGCCATTGCCGTCGATGCGCAGGACAAGGCAGGCGATCTTGGACGTGCCGATGTCCAGGATGCCGATCACGCCCCGCTGCAGGGCCGCCCGGCGGATGTTACGCATCGCGCGTTGCGTCTGATACAGGTCCACCATTCCTCAGCCCTCCGTCTTCTTGTCATCGGGCAGCACGCTGCCATCGGGTCCCAGCAGCGGCAGGCCGCGTGCGGTGCGTATCGTGTTGCGCGCGTCGATCCCCAACCGCAGGACGGGCCGCGTCGGGTCGCGCAGATCGACGATGGTGATGTCGCGGCCCAGCATGTCCTCGGCCCGGTCCATCGCGATCGCCGCCTCCAGCGCGATCACCGCGCCGGTCTCGGGCAGGAGGATGCGCTGGCCGTGATCCAGCACCAGGTCCCACCGCCGTTCGCCGCGCCGCACAAGGCCACGCACGCGGGGAAGGATCGGACCCGCGGCATCGAACAGGGCCAGCGCCTCGGTCGTGGCCAGGTCCGCCCCCTCTCCGGTGATCAGCGGCAAGTCGGCGCGCACCTCGCGCGAGGTCAGGCTGGCCACGCGATGACCGCCGGCGTCCAGCATGTCGATGCCGCGCGCGTGGCGCCACAGGATCGCGGGTTCGCGTTCCTTGACCACCGCCGACAGGATGCCGCCCGGCTTGATGCGCAAGTCGATGGATTCGACCGCGTCCAGCTGCAGCACCTGCAGGCGCAGCGCCGCCAGATCGATGTCGAAGCTGGAGGCCGGCAGATCCACCGGCAGCATCGCGCGCAGGGCGCGGTCCACCACCGGGGTCGCCCCCTCGATCGTCATGATGCGGACCTGGAATTGGTCGCGGCTCTGGACCTTGGTCACCACGCTGGCGACGGTGTCGTTCAGCGCGGCGCGACGGTCCTCGTCGGCCAGCCACAGCCCCCCGACCATCGCGATGGCAAAGGCCGGAAGGCCCACGCGCAGCACCCGGCGGTACAGCGGCGTAAGCCACATCCGCTCCAGGCGGTACTTCAGGCGCGACGGCGCGGGGTCGCGGCGCTGCCGCGCGGCGGGCGGGGTGATCTGCTTTCCGGGACGGTGATCGATCACGACCGGCACAGCGCGTCCTCCACTATCCAGCGCATCAGCGCGGGAAAGTCGATGCCCGCATGGGCCGCCTGTTCGGGGGCAAGGCTGGTCGGCGTCATGCCGGGCTGGGTGTTCAGCTCCAGGATGATCAGCCCGTCCACGCCCCGCGTCTCGTCCCACCGGAAATCGGTGCGCGTCAGGCCGGTGCAGCCAAGCGCCTTGTGCGCGCGCACGGCCATCTCCAGGCAGGCGGCGCGGATGTCGTCGGGAATGTCCGCGGGGATCACGTGGCGCGACCCGCCGACGGTGTATTTCGCGGCGTAATCGTACCAGCCGCTGGTCAAGATCTCGGTCACGTCCAGCGCGCGGTCGCCCATGACCGTGGTCGTCAGCTCCCGCCCGGGGGCATAGGTCTCGACCATCACGCGTTCGGGCATGTCGGCGGACAGCGCGGGCGGCTGGTTGGCGCCGTCATGGACAATATAGACGCCGACGGACGATCCCTCGTCATTGGGCTTGACCACATAGGGGGGCGGAATGACGTGGCGCAGGCGCACCTCGGCGGCGTCAGCGATGACGCTCTCGACCACGGGCAGACCGGCGGCGCGGAACGCCTGCTTGGCGCGCGTCTTGTCCATCGCCAGCGCCGAGGCCAGCACGCCCGAATGGGTATAAGGCAGGTCCAGCCAGTCCAGCAGGCCCTGGACGCAGCCGTCCTCTCCCCAACGGCCATGCAGGGCGTTGAAGACGACGTCGGGTGCGGCATCGGCCAGACGCCGGACGATCTCGTCCCCGCGCGCGGTGCCAAGATCGATCTCGGTTACCTGATATCCCGCCACCCGCAGCGCATCTGCGCATTCGCGCCCCGACGACAACGACACCTGGCGTTCAGCCGAGGGTCCGCCCATCAGAACAGCGACCGAGTGGGCTGTCCTGCTCGACCTGCCCGCCACTTTTCGCCTTTCGTGCCCGGTTGATCCGGGCTTGATCTGGTCCGCGCCCCCTTGAACGGAGGCGTCATGTCGCATCAGGTTACAAGCAAAGCGCGAACCGCAAAAGCTCAATTTCGGCTGTCTGCGCAGAATGTTGCGCAGCGGGCGTCAGTCCGTGTCGGGACCGGGGTCGCCGATGCGGATGACCTCCCATTGCAGGTCGTGGCCGCTCTCCTCCAGCACGCGGCGCCGGACCAGTTCGCCCAGGGCCTCCAGCTCGGCTGCGGTCGCACCGCCGGTGTTCAGCAGGAAATTTGGATGCTTTTCCGACATCTGCGCGCCGCCCCAGCTGTGTCCGCGCAGCCCTGCCCGGTCGATCAGCGACCATGCCTTCAGGTCATGCACGTCATCCGCCTGCCCGGTCGAGCTGAACCCCGAGGGGTTGCGAAAGGTCGAACCGGCGCTGCGTTCGCGGGTGGGCTGGCTTTCGTCGCGCCGTGCCAGCTGATCGGCCATCTTGGCGTGCAGCCGGTCGGGGTCGCCCGGCGCGGCGCGCAGCCGGGCACTGGTGATCACCCAATCGGCCGGCAGATGCGTCTCGCGATAGCCGAAACGCAGATCGGCGGGGGTCAGCGTGACGCGTGCGCCCTGCCGCGTGACGGCCTGCGCGTCGATCAGGTGGTCGCCCACATAGCTGCCATAGCAGCCCGCGTTCATCCGCACCGCGCCCCCGATGCTGCCCGGTATCGTGCGCAGGAAAGTCAGGTCCAGCCCCGCCTCCGCCGCCCGCCGCGCGACCTGCGCGTCCAGCGCCGCGGCACCCGCGGTGACGGTGTCGCCGTCGATCTCGACGCTGTTGAAGGCGCGGCCAAGGCGGATGACCACGCCGCGGATGCCGCCGTCGCGCACGATCAGATTGCTGCCCACGCCCATCGGAAAGACCGGGACACCGGGGTCCAGCGCGGCAAGGAAATCGGCCAGGTCATCCTCGTCCGCGGGCTGGAACAGCCAGTCGGCGGGGCCGCCGACGCGCAGCCAGGTCAGGCCGTCAAGGGTTCTGTCGGGGATCAGGCTGCCGCGGGGGGTGGGAAGGTCGATGCTCATGGCCTTGGGTGGTAGCCAGCGGCGCCCCGCCCGTCAACCGCGGGACTAGAGGACCAGCGTCGCCGCGGCGGCCAGACCCGCGACCAGCATCGACGCCAGCGCCAGGACGATCTGGGGGCTGCGCCACGCCAGGCGGTGGCCGCGGATCCGCGCCAGTGCCAGCCCGGTCACCATGCCCAGCAGTGCGGGCAGGACGGTAAAGCTTTGCGCGACGACGGCCGCCAGGTCGTGAAAGCCCCCCTGCCCCTGCGCCGCCCGAAACAGCTGCAGCGCGATGGCCGCCAGCAGTGCCGCCAGGACCAGAAGCGGCCAGCGCAGCTGCAGCCGCGCGCTGCCCCAGGCGATGACGCCCGCGCCCGACAGGCACAAGCCCGCGATGATCCAGGGATTCATCGCTGTCCTTCGGCGGTGTTCATGGGCGCGGGCGTGGGCAGCCGCGCCGCGCGGCGCCGCGCGGTCGGACGGCCCAGCAGCATCAGCAGACCCAGTCCAAAGCCCAGAACGTTCAAGCGCGGGGTCAGGCAGGCCAGCGTCAGCCAGACCGCCGCCCCCGCCAGCGCCAGCAGCGGCAGGATCGCAAGATCGGGCGTGGCCGTCACGCGGCCTGGCCCTGCAACCGCGCGGGCAGCCCGTTGGCCCAGGTCGAGATCGTGCCCGCCCCCAGGCAGACCACCATGTCACCGGGCCGCGCCTGTTCGCGGACCAGTCGCTCCAGGTCGTCCTCGGACAGGATGGCGCGGGCGTGGCGGTGACCGTGGGCGATCAGCCCCGCCACCAGGTCGTCGCGCGAGGCGCCGGGAATGGGCTCCTCTCCGGCGGAATAGACGTCGGCGATGGCGACCACGTCGGCCTCGTTGAAGCAGGTGCAGAAATCCTCGAACAGGTTCGACAGGCGCGAATAGCGGTGCGGCTGGTGGACCGCGATCACGCGGCCGGTGCTGGCCTGGCGCGCGGCCTTGAGGACGGCGGCGATCTCCACCGGGTGGTGGCCGTAATCGTCGATGATGGTCACGCCGTTGATCTCTCCGACGCGGGTAAAGCGGCGACCGACCCCGCCGAATTTCGCCAGCGCGGTGCGGATCTCGGATTTCTTGATGCCCAGGTGGCGTGCGACGGCCACGGCCGCCAGGCAGTTCGAGACGTTGTGATCGCCCGGCATGGGCAGGGTGCAGCCCTCGATCATCGGGATCGGACCGTCGGTCGCCTCGCCCTGCAGGGCAATGTCGAAATGCGCGATGCCCTTGTCATAGGTCAGGTTCATCGCCCGCACGTCGGCCTGCGCGTTGAAGCCGAAGGTCACCACGCGGCGATCGGTCAACCGACCCACCAGCGCCTGCACCTCGGGATGGTCGGTGCAGCAGACGGCCAGGCCGTAGAACGGAACCGATGACGCGAAGTTGGTGAAGGCCTGGCGCAGCGCATCGAAGCTGCCCCAATGCTCCATGTGTTCGGGGTCGATACGGATTCGTCGGCCTCGACCACCATCCACTCGCCCGCACCGGCCCGCGCGTTCGAGCCATAGGCGTGGATCACGCCGCCGTTGATGACCGTGGGGTCCAGCCCGCCCGCATCCAGCAGGGTCGCGACCATCGTGGTGGTCGTCGTCTTGCCATGCGTGCCGGCGATGGCGATGTTCGATTTCAGCCGCATCAGTTCGGCCAGCATCTCGGCCCGGCGCACGATGGGCAGGCCGCGCAGGCGCGCCTCCTCCAGCTCGGGGTTGCCCTTCTTGATCGCGGTCGAGATGACGATGACGCCTGCGCCCGCGACGTTCTCGGCGCGCTGGCCCTCGAAGACGGTGGCGCCCAGGGTCTCAAGCCGGTCGGTGATCTTGGATTTCTTGGAATCGCTGCCCTGGACGCGATAGCCCAGGGTCAGCAGCACCTCGGCGATGCCCGACATGCCGATGCCGCCGATGCCCACGAAATGGATGGGGCCCAGCTCTCCGGGCAGTTTTGTCGCTGCGTTCATCGCGTGATCTCCTCGACGAGGTCGTACAGGCGGCGCGCCGCGTCGGGGCGCGCCAGGGTCAGGGCCGCCTGCGCCATGGCCGTGGCCTGGGCGGGGTCCGTCAGGATCGCGCGGATGTCGCGCGTGAGGCTGTCCGCGTCAAGCACGGATTCGGGATGGACATGCGCCGCGCCCGCATCGGCCAGCGCCTGCGCATTCGCGGTCTGGTGATCGCCGGTGGCGGCGGCAAAGGGGATCAGGATCGCCGGGCGGCCGATCACGGTGATGTCGGCCAGCGACGATGCGCCCGACCGGCTGATCACCAGATGCGCGGCCGCGATGCGGTCCGGGACGTCGGTGAAGAAGGGCTGAACCTCGGCCGCGATGCCGGCTGCCGCATAGGCGGCCGTGACCTGATCGGCATCCTCGGGGCGAGCCTGGTGGCTGACCTGCAGACGGGTGCGCAGGTCCGGAGGCAGGGCGGCGATGGCGGCGGGCACGACCTGCGACAGGACGCGCGCCCCCTGGCTGCCGCCGATGACGAGCAGGTTCAGCGCCCCATCGCCCGGCGCGACATAGGGGCTGGCGGCCCGGTCCAGGACCGCGCCGCGGACCGGGTTTCCAACGTGCTGGCCCGAAATGCCCTGCGGCAGGATCGTGGGCCAGGTGCCGCAGGCCACGCGGTGCACGCGCGCCGCGAACATCCGGTTCACCCGACCCATGACGCCGTTCTGTTCGTGGATCATCCGCGGCAGGCCCATCAGATGCGCCGCCGACAGCGCCGGGATGGTCGGATAGCCGCCGAACCCGATCACGACCGACGGGCGGTCGCGCCGGAAGGCCCGGCGGGCGGCCAGCACCCCGGCTGCGATCTTGAACGGTGCCGCCAGCTTGCCCGACAGCCCGCCGCGCGCGGTGGTCGCGGATTTCACGACCTGGCGCTCGACCGCCTCGGGGAACCCGCCGGCATAGCGCGCACCGCGGTCATCGGTGGACAGCTTGACGCGCCAGCCCTGCGCCAGCAGCAGCTCGGCCAGGGCCTGGGCCGGAAACATGTGGCCGCCGGTGCCTCCGGCGGCGATCAGAGCAAGGGGGGCGGCCATCAGCGGGACCGGCGCAGGATTTCGGCGAACTCGCCCTGCGGACGGGTGCGGGTCAGCGCCAGCAACATGCCAAGCGCGATACCGGATGCGATCATGGACGAGCCGCCATAGCTGACGAACGGCAACGTCATGCCCTTGGCGGGCAGCAGGCGCNCCGCGACGCCCATGTTGATCAGCGCCTGCACGCCGAATGCGCAGGCCAGGCCCGTGCCGGCGATGCGGGCGAAAGGATCGCGTTCCCGCACCAGCCGCAGCAGCGAGCGCATGACGATGGTCATGTAGAGGAGGATGATCGCCAGGACCATGATGAAGCCGTATTCCTCGGCCGCGACGGCGATGATGAAGTCGGTATGCGCATCGGGGAGCGACCATTTCACCGTCCCCTCGCCCACGCCGACGCCGAAGAAGCGGCCTTCCTGGATGGCATTCGTGGCAAAGTAGATCTGGGTGTTCGCGTCGATTTCCGATGACAGGAAGCTGTTGATCCGGCGGGCAAAGTGCTCGGACGCGTTATAGGCGAACAGACCGCCCATCCCGGCCAGTCCCGCGACGCAGACGATCAGGATGACCGGCGACCCGGCGACGAAATACATCACCAGCCACGAGAACAGCACCAGCGAGGCCTGGCCGAAGTCGGGCTGCAGGGCCAGCAGGATGACGATCGTCATCGCGGCGCCAAAGGAATAGATCCGCCCCGGAGGGCCGCCCGGTTCCTGCGCCGAGGCCATGAACCACGCGCAGAGCGCCACGAAGCCCGGCTTGAGGAATTCCGACGGCTGCACCGACACGAAGCCCAGCGACAGCCACCGCGTCGCGCCCTTTCCGAAGTCCGTGCCGATGATCGGCAGGGCCAGGATCAGCATGAAGGACACGGCAAAGCCCAGGACGCCGATGCGGCGGATCTGGCGGGGGGTCAGCATCGAGATGACCAGCATCACGAACAGGCCCATTCCCCCGAACACCATCTGTCGCTGGACATAGTAGAACCGCGGCAGGTTGTTCTTTTCTGCCAGGGGCACCGATGCGGCCAGCCCCAGCAGAAGACCGATGGCGAACAGGCCAAGGACGCAGGTCAACGACCATTTGTCCAGGGTTCGCCACCAGCGTGGAAGAATCGGGTCGCCCGCCCGAACGGGCGTCGTGCCGAAGACCATCTCGGTCATGGGAATACCGCCGTCACTGCCTCTGTCCTGTCCGGTTTGCCCGGATCTGGGCACAAGGATAGCGCGATTGTCGCAGGCGCGCTACCACAGATTGTCCGCGGGGCGGGGCGCGCGCCGCAACGTGATCGCGCAACGGGGCCGGAGCCCGCAAGCGGCCTCCGGCACGCTGCCGCCCGGCCCCGTGCCGGCTGTGCGGTTCAGCCCAGGGTGGCCAGGGCGGGGAACGTCTCCAGCAGCCAGAAGCTGAAGGCCGAGAAGGCGCCGGTCAGCAGCATGACACCCACGACCACCAGAAGCGCGCCCATCACGCGCTCGATGGTCTTAAGGTACGGCTTGACGCGGTTCATCAGGCCGATGGCCCGGTTGATGAAGATCGCCGCCAGCAGGAACGGGATCCCCAGCCCAAGGGCATAGACCGCCAGCAGTGCGGTTCCGCGGGACAGTTCGCCCCCGGTGGCCGCAAGCGACAGGATCATGCCCAGCTGCGGGCCGATGCAGGGCGTCCAGCCAAAGGCGAAGGCCAGCCCCAGCACATAGGCGCCCAACGCGCCGCCGCCCTGCTGGCCCGATTGCAGCCGGGCCTCGTGGTCCAGAAGGGGGATGCGGATGACGTGCAGGAAATGCAGGCCCATCACCACCACCATGACACCGGCGACGCGGGCCAGGATGTCTTGGTACTGCAGAAAGGCGCGTCCGAAGGCCGACGCGGCAAAGCCCATCACAAGAAAGACCGTCGACAGGCCCAGCACGAAGAACAGCGCGGGCACGACGGCGCTGCGTTCGCGGGTCTTCAGCCCGTTCACCCCCACCCCGGTCATGTAGGCCAGATAGGGCGGCACGATCGGCAGCACGCAGGGCGACAGGAAGGACAGGACACCCGCCAGCAACGCCACGAAGGCGGCAGGCAGGAAGGCGGCGGTGGCGAGTTCGATTCCTAACATCGCGACACCTTAGCGGGTGGGGATGCAAAGGACAGGGGCCATGGCGTCACGGATGCGTGGGCCGGATGGCAAAAGGGGCGCGGCGTTGCCACCGCGCCCCTGGTTCAGCGAACCTTACCGGCCCGACCACCATCCGCGCCGCTTGGAGGGCGCGGCCTCGGCGACGGGTTCGGGCTGGGCCTCGGCCTGCGGTTCGGGCTCCGCGGGTGCCGCATCGACCGGGGCCGCGGCGGTCTCGACCAGCGCCTCGGCCACCGCTTCGGCGGCGACGGGGGCGGCGTTCAGGCCGGGCAGCGCATCGGCGCGGGCATCCTGGCTGTCCTGCAGGTCGACGACCTCGGCCAGGGGCTGCGCATCGACCGGCTTTCTGGACCGCGACCGGCCGCGCGAACGCGTCCGGGTGCGACCGGCAGGAGCCTCCTCCTCGGCCTGGGGCGCATCGGCCTCGGGCTGATCATCGGCAGCAGCGGCAACCGGTTCGGCGGCGGCGGGGGCTGCCACGTCCTCGTCGGACTGGTCCTCGCCATCGTCGTCCTGATCGTCATCGGCGCGCAGATCCTCGCCCTCGGGACGCTCGCCGGATTTCCGACGACGACGACGACGGCGGCGACGCGACCGACCCTCGCCATCCGCATCCGCATCGGCGGGACGCTCGGCCCGCGGCTCGGCAGCGGGTTCGGACGCCTCGACGACCTCGGCAACCGGCTCCTCCTGCGGCTCGGCGACGTCCAGGTCCTCCTCCTCGTCGATGCTGGCCATCAGGTCGGCATTGACGCCCAGGGGAACGTGGCTGGGCTCGGGCAGCACGCGGGTCGCGGTCTTGAACTTCTCGATCGCGAAGTCCGGGGACACCAGTGCCGGGTCCGCCTCGACGCGCACGGACAGGCCGTAACGCGCCTCGATGCCGGCGACATGCTCACGCTTGGCGTTCATCAGGAAGTTGGCGACGGCGACGGGCGCCTTGACCAGAACCTCGCGCGAACGCTTGCGGGTGCCCTCGTCCTCGATCGCGCGCAGGATGGTCAGCGCCAGGCTGTCATCGCTGCGGATCAGGCCGGTGCCGTGGCAATGCGCACAGGGCTGCGTGGTCGATTCCAGCATGCCGGGGCGCAGGCGCTGGCGCGACATCTCCATCAGGCCGAACCCCGAGATGCGGCCGATCTGGATGCGGGCGCGATCGGATTTCAGCTTGTCCTTGATGCGCTTCTCCACGGCGGCGTTGTTGCGACGCTCGTCCATGTCGATGAAGTCGATGACGATCAGCCCGGCCAAGTCGCGCAGGCGCAGCTGGCGGGCGACCTCGTCGGCGGCCTCAAGGTTGGTCTTGAGCGCGGTCTCCTCGATCGAGCCCTCCTTGGTGGCCCGTCCCGAGTTCACGTCGATGGCGACCAGCGCCTCGGTGATGCCGATGACGATGTAGCCGCCCGACTTCAGCTGCACGACCGGGTTGAACATGCCCGCCAGATAGCTTTCGACCTGGAAGCGCGCGAACAGCGGCATCTGGTCCTGATAATGCTTCACGCTGTCGGCATGCGTCGGCATGATCATCTGCATGAAGTCGCGCGCCTGCTGATAGCCGCGCTCGCCCTCGACCAGCACCTCGTCGATGTCCTTGGAATACAGATCGCGAATATTGCGCTTGATCAGGTCGCCTTCCTCATAGATGGCGGCCGGCGCGATCGACTTGAAGGTCAGGTCGCGGATCTGCTCCCACAGGCGAAGCAGGTATTCGTAATCGCGGCGGATCTCCATCCGGGTGCGTTCGCTGCCCGCGGTGCGGATGATCAGGCCGGCGCCCTTGGGCACATCAAGTTCGCCCGCGATGTCCTTGAGTTTCTTGCGATCCGCGGCATTGGTGATCTTGCGGCTGATGCCGCCGCCACGCGCGGTGTTGGGCATCAGGACGCAGTAGCGGCCGGGCAGCGACAGATAGGTGGTCAGCGCGGCACCCTTGTTGCCACGCTCCTCCTTGACGACCTGCACCAGCATGATCTGGCGGACCTTGACGACCTCCTGGATCTTGTAGCGGCGCGCACGCGGCTTTCGGGGCGCGCGGACCTCCTCGGTCACGTCCTCGTCGGCGACCGATTCGATCTCGTCGTCCTTGTCGGTCGCGTCTTGGCCCGCGTCGTCGGTCGTCGTCTCGTCCGAGGCATCGACCGCCTCGGCGCGGGGCTTGCGGCGCGAACGGCCACGCTCCTCCTCGGCCTCCTGGGCCTCGGCATCGGCGCGTTCCTCGGCCTTCAGCGCCTCGCGGTCGGCCGCGGGAATCTGGTAATAGTCCGGATGGATCTCCGCGAAGGCCAGGAAGCCGTGGCGGTTCCCGCCGTAATCCACGAAGGCCGCCTGCAGCGAGGGCTCGACCCGCGTGATCTTGGCCAGGTAGATGTTCCCGGCGATCTGGCGCCGGTTGGCCGTCTCGAAATCAAATTCCTCGACTTTGGTTCCATCGACCACGACCACCCGAGTTTCCTCGGCATGGGTGGCGTCGATCAGCATTTTCATTGCCATTGTTATGTCTTTCGCGCAGCCGAAGACCGGGTGGCGCCATCGGCATGCCCCGGTTCGGTCTGCGGTGTGATGAGGACACGGGCGCGTCACCGTCGAAGACGTCCGGTCGGACGGGGCATCCTGCCCGCCCGTCCCGAAGTCTGCCGTCCAAAGCGCGCGTCATCGCGTCTGTTCCCTAGGATGGCCCGATGCCGCAAGGCGGGGCCGCTGTTCATCTGACCTCCTGCGCCGCCCCGCAATGCGGTGGCGCGACGGAGGCTTGGTTTTCCGCGGGACACATGGCTGCCCGGTATCGGGATCAGAGGTGCCGCGCTGCGAAACTTTCGGCGCGTGGCAACCCCCGGTTGCGGGCAGCCCTGCGCATGGGGCCAACATAGCGGTGGAACCCATCAAAATTCAATGCCGAAAACGATCCGGGCCAGGCATGGGCGAATTTGCGGCAGCCGCGCAACGTCACGCAGCATTAACAGATTTTTCACGCGCCCGTCGCAGCCTGTCCCTAGTCCGGGATCGACCGGGAACGGAGGCCGCGATGCCCGTGATGCGGATGGATGCCGACCAGCCTGTGCCCCCTGCCCTGCGGGACGCCGCGCGCCGCCTGCCCGCGGGGGCGCCGGTCCTGGTGATGCTGCACGGCTATCGCTATTCCCCGGCCCATCCGGCGCATGACCCGCACCGCCACATCCTGTCGCCCCAGGCCGGTCCCGGCGGCATCTCGTGGCCGCAGCAGCTGGGCTTTCAGGGCGATCCGTCCGAAGGCCTGGCCCTGGCTTGCGGATGGGAGGCGCGGGGCAGACTGCGCCACGCCTATGACCGCGCCGCCGGGGCCGGGGCGGACCTGGGCGCGATGATCGACGATCTGGCGACGCTTGCGGGGCGGCCCGTCGGGCTGATCGGGCATTCGCTTGGCGGCCGCGTGGCGCTGCAGGCGCTGGCCCATGCCACGCCCGGCAGTATCGGCCGGATCGTCCTGCTGAACGCCGCCGAATTCCAGGACGCCGCCCAATCGGCGCTGGACAGTCCGGCGGGCCGCATGGCCGAGGTGCTGAACGTCACCGCCCGCGAAAACGACCTGTTCGATTTCGCGTTGGAACAACTGCTGTCGCGCGGGCGCAGGCGGGCGCTTGGCGCAGGACTGGCGCAGGCCCGCGCCAACTGGGTCGACCTGCAGATCGACGATGCCGCCACCCTTGAGGCGCTGGAGACCTTGGGCTTTCCCACCGCCCGCGGAGCCCGGCTGATGTCGCATTGGACGCCCTATCGGCGCCAGGGACTGTTCGCCTTCTACCGTGCGGCGCTGTGCCACCCCTGGGCCCTGCCCTTGGGCCTGCTGCGCCATCACCTGCCGCTGCGGCCACAGCCGCGCTGGTCGCGGCTGCGGGCGGGGCCGGTGTCCCTGGGCGGAATGCGGGCCTAGGGCTGGGCGTCGTCCTTGACGGGCAAGGCGTGATCGCGATAGAGTTTCGCATTGCCCAGCAGGAACGCGAACAGCAGCACCGGCAGGCCGAAGGTCTTGAACCAGACCCAGGTGCTGTCCGACAGGTTGCGCCAGACCAGTTCGTTCGCGATGGCCAGCGCCACGAAGAACAGCGCCATGCGCAGCGTCAGCTTGCGCCAGCCTTCCGCGTCCATCGGCAGCGCCTCGGACAGGACGGCACCCAGCCAGTTGCGGCGCAGCATCAGGCCGACGCCCAGGATGGCCGCGAACAGCAGATAGATGATCGTGGGCTTCAGCTTGAAGAAGCGCGGATCGTTCAGCCAGACCGACAGCCCGCCAAAGACGATGACCAGAACCAGCGTGGCCACCTGCATCGGCGCCAGCTTGCCGGTGATGCGCCACTGGATCGCGGTCGTCAGCATCAGCGCAGGAATGAAGGCCAGCGTGGCCAGGATGAACCCGCCATAGCTTTCCCCCGCGATGGTCACGGTGTCGTTGCGATACAGCATGAACACCGCAAAGAACAGGATCAGGGGGCCGAACTCCAGCGCCGGCTTGACCCAGGGTTTCGTGTTTTCCATCCCGACTGCCTTCCTGTGGCCGCCCGTCAGGCGGCGAATTCCACGATGACCGCGCCAAGCGCGATCAGCGCCATCAGCGCGACGCGCCGCGGCCCCACCTTTTCGCCCAGGATGACCCAGCCCACAAGGGCGGCGAACACGGTCGAGGTCTCTCTCAGCACGGCGGCGCGGCCCACGTCGTCGATGCGCGTGGCCAGCATCACCGACCCGAAGCTGGCGAATGCCACCACGGCGCCGATCATGCCGCGCGCGGCCAGCGGTGCGACCTCGGCCCGCGGCAGGGCGGCCAGCCGGCGCCAGCTCAGCAGCGGCATGAACAGGCCGTCCAGCACGAAGAACCATGCCAGAAACGTGAACGGGTTCGCCGCCAGCCGGATGCCCCAGGCGTCATAGGTCGTATAGGCCGCGACCGTCACGCCGGTGATCAGCGCCCAGGCCAGCGCCGGGACCAGCGTGTCGCGACCGACCTTCAGCTTGCGCAGGCTGTTCAGCGCCAGCCCGAAGATGCCGCCGACCAGCAGGCCCAGCCCCACCCACTGCACCGCGTTGAAGCGTTCGTTAAAGACGATCATCGCGACCAGCACGACGACCAGCGGCGCGGAACCGCGCACCACGGGATAGACGACCGTGAAAGCCCCCCGCTGATAGGTCTTGGCCTGCGCGATCTTGTAGGCAATATGGATGCCCATCGCGCCCGCCAGCACCGGCCACAGGTGCGGATCGGGCCACGGCACCAGGAACAGCGCCACCGGCAGGGCCAGCACCAGATAGGACAGGTCGATCGCGGCGCGGCTGATCCAGGGATCGTGCCGCCCCTTCTGCAGCGCGCCGAAGACCGCGTGCAGGAAGGCCGCCGTGATCGCCAGGATCGACGCAAGCCGCGCCCCCTGTTCGGTCCCGGCGATCTGGATGATGAAATCTCCCATTCCGCCTGATGGCCCCGATTTGCAGGATGTGCAAGACGCGACGGGTCAATCCAGCCGGATGGCCGCCACGATCGGTCCCGGCAGGGCGCGCTTGCCCATCATCTGCTGGACCAGCAGGGCGTGGCGCGTGTCGTCGGGAAAGGATGCATCGCCGACCAGGTCCGCGCGCACCGTCAGGCGCAATGGCTGCAGCCCGTCCCACCGCGTCAGATGCTGCATCCCCAGGACGACATTGGTATAGATGACGGTCTTGCCGCGGTTCTCTCCGGCGGTCATGTCGACAGGGCGTTCGGGGGCATAGCGAACCAGCAGCACGTCGACCTTGCCGCCCAGATCGGACAGGGGCTGCAGCTCGATCGTCTCTCCGGCGTCGGTGCGCTCTCGCTGGATGGTGACCTCTGCGGGGGCAAAGCGGTGGGCGTCGATCAGGCCCATCAGCTGCGCGGGCCCCGGCGCGACCGCGGTGTCCTGTCCGTCCACGATCATCTGCGGCGTATAGACGGACCGTTCGCCCACCGCATGGGCATAGGCGCTTTGGCGTTCGGTGAATTCGGGCCGGGCAAAGCTGTCGGCCCAGCCCAGATAGTCCCAGTAGTCGACATGGAAGGACAGCGGCAGCACGTCGTGCTGTCCCGCCAGCATGGTCAGCATCGCATCGGCCGGGGGACAGGACGAACAGCCCTGAGAGGTGAACAGCTCGACCACGACCGGCAGGTTGGCCGAGGGCAGGTCCGCCGTCACCGGCGGCGCGGCCTCGGCCGGGACGAAACCGTTCACGCCGCCCGATTCCGTCAGCGACATCGTCGAGGGGCTCTGCCGGCCCGGATCGTCGGGCGCCAGGATCAGCGGTGCCTCCGGGCGGTTCATCTGGCTGGGCGCGGGGCTTGGCGCGCTGCGCTGCGTGATGTCGGCATGGCCGCCATCCTGCGCCAGCGCCGGCGCCGCGGCCAGCATCGCCACCAGCATCATGGCCCCGCCCATCCCGCGGCAGGGCCGCAACGCAGATCGGGGCCACAGGGCCATAAGATGTTTCCCGTCATGTTTCACATCCAGCGTGTTAACGGGTGGCGCGGTGAAACACCAAATCAAGGCTTCGTCAGCGCGTGCGACGGACCGATGCGTGCCTCTTGAGCAACAGCGCGAAAGATGGTATGCAATCGCATACAATTCGCGACGCAACCCTTGCGCGATGCCCCCCGATGGGGCAAAGCAAGGCACACGCCGGACCCATCCATTCTTGCAGACAGGGAGGCCTTGATGCCCATCCAGACCGGAACCGACACCGCCAAGACGCGCCGCACGCTGAGCGCGGGCGCGCAGAGCGTCGACTATTACTCGATCGCCGCCGCCACCGAGGCGGGGCTTGGCGACTTTTCGAAACTGCCGGCCGCGCTGAAGGTCGTGCTGGAGAATATGCTGCGCTTCGAGGATGACGGCCGCACCGTGTCCGTCGACGACGTCAAGGCATTCGCGCAATGGGCCACCGACGGCGGCAAGTCCAGCCGCGAGATCGCCTATCGCCCGGCCCGCGTGCTGATGCAGGACTTCACCGGCGTTCCGGCGGTGGTCGACCTGGCCGCGATGCGCGACGGCATCAAGGCGCTTGGCGGCGACCCGCAGCAGATCAACCCGCTGAACCCGGTCGACTTGGTCATCGACCACTCGGTCATGATCGACGAATTCGGCACCCCCCGCGCCTTCCAGCGCAACGTCGAACTGGAATACGAGCGCAACATGGAGCGTTACACGTTCCTGAAATGGGGCCAGAAGGCGTTCAACAACTTCCGCGTGGTTCCGCCCGGCACCGGCATCTGCCACCAGGTGAACCTGGAATACCTGGCCCAGACCGTCTGGACCGACACGGACCAGACCGGCAAGACCGTCGCCTATCCCGACACGCTGGTCGGCACCGACAGCCACACCACCATGGTCAACGGCCTGGCCGTCCTGGGCTGGGGCGTGGGCGGGATCGAGGCCGAGGCCGCGATGCTGGGCCAGCCGATCTCGATGCTGATCCCCGAGGTCGTGGGCTTCAAGGTCACCGGCGCGCTGCGCGAGGGCGTCACCGCCACCGACCTGGTGCTGAAGGTCACCCAGATGCTGCGCGCCCACGGCGTCGTCGGCAAGTTCGTCGAGTTCTACGGCGAGGGGCTGGACCACATGCCGCTGGCCGACCGTGCGACCATCGCCAACATGGCCCCCGAATACGGCGCCACCTGCGGCTTCTTCCCGATCGACGACGAGACGCTGCGCTATCTGCGCCAGACCGGCCGCGAGGAGGACCGCATCGCCCTGGTCGAAGCCTATGCCAAGGAGAACGGCTTCTGGCGCACGGCGGACTATGCGCCCGTCTACTCCTCGACACTGGAGCTGGACCAGAGCACGGTCGTCCCGGCGATCTCGGGGCCCAAACGCCCGCAGGACCACGTCCCCCTGACCGAGGCCGCGACCGCCTTCGGCGAATACATCCGCGGCATCCGCCCGGCACCGTCCGTCCCGGCCGAGGAGAAGGCGGAGATGACCGAGGAAGCCGGTTCCCCCGATCCCGCGCCCGAGGAAATCCCCGGCGGCAGCCACGGCCACCTGAACAGCGGTGCCGTCGAGGGCGAGGACTATACCCTGCGTGACGGTTCGGTCGTGATCGCGTCGATCACCTCCTGCACCAACACGTCGAACCCCTATGTGCTGATGGCCGCGGGCCTGGTCGCCCGCAAGGCGCGCGCCCTGGGCCTGACCCGCAAGCCTTGGGTCAAGACCTCGCTGGCACCCGGCTCGCAGGTGGTCGAGGAATACCTCAAGGCCGCGAACCTGCAGGAGGACCTGGACGCCCTGGGCTTCAACCTGGTGGGCTTCGGCTGCACCACCTGCATCGGCAACTCGGGCCCGCTGCAGCCCGAGATCTCGAAGGCCGTGAACGACAACGACCTGGTCGCCGTGTCGGTCCTGTCGGGCAACCGCAACTTCGAAGGGCGCATTAGCCCGGACGTCCGTGCGAACTATCTGGCCAGCCCCCCGCTGGTCGTGGCCTATGCCATCGCGGGCGACATGAACATCGACGTGACCAAGGACCCGCTGGCGCACACGCCCGACGGCAAGCCGGTCTATCTGAAGGACATCTGGCCCACCTCCAAGGAGGTCGCGGACCTGGTCGACACCATCGTCACCCGCGAGATGTTCCAGGCGAAATACGCCGACGTCTTCAAGGGCGACGAGCGCTGGCAGGGCGTCGAGATCACCGACAGCGAGACCTATGACTGGCCGGCCTCGTCGACCTACATCCAGAACCCGCCCTATTTCCAGGGCATGTCCAAGGATGCGGGCACGATCAGCGACGTGAAGGGCGCCCGCGTCCTGGCGCTGCTGGGCGACATGATCACGACCGACCACATCAGCCCCGCAGGTTCGTTCAAGCCCACCACCCCGGCAGGCAAGTACCTGACGGAGCGCCAGGTCTCGCCGCGCGATTTCAACAGCTACGGCTCGCGCCGCGGCAACCACGAGATCATGATGCGCGGCACCTTCGCCAACATCCGCATCCGCAACGAGATGCTGGACGGGGTCGAGGGCGGCTACTCCAAGGACGCGTCGGGCAACCAGGCCGCGATCTATGACGCCGCGATGTCCTATGTCGAACAGGACACCCCGCTGGTGATCTTCGGCGGCAAGGAATACGGCGCAGGTTCGTCGCGTGACTGGGCGGCCAAGGGCACCAACCTGCTGGGCGTCAAGGCCGTGGTCGCGGAATCCTTCGAGCGGATCCACCGGTCGAACCTGGTCGGCATGGGCGTCATCCCGTTCGAGTTCACCAATGGCGACACCCGCCATTCGCTGAACCTGATCGGCGACGAGGTCGTGACGATCGAGGGGCTGGCCGGCGACTTCAAGCCGCTGTCGATGGTACCCTGCACGATCAAGTACGCCGACGGCACCGAGAAGACGATCCAGCTGAAGGCCCGCGTCGATACCGAGGTCGAGATCGACTACCTGAAGAACGGTGGTGTGCTGCACTATGTGCTGCGCAACCTCGCCGCCGCCTGATCCGCCCGCGCTGCGAAAAGGAAACCCCCGGCAACGCGCCGGGGGTTTCTTCATGACCAGGGCCAGGATGGGCGCCGACCACGCCGGGGCGGGCATCTTTGTTGCCGAAAACCCGGCGAGGACCGACGCTGGGACAGCCCCCCGCCCGGCGCGGATCAGCCGCCGATGGCGACACCCTCGCGGCGCGGGTCGGCGCCGCCCTGCAACCCGTCGGGGGTGACCACGATCCCCTGCAGGCCCGATGTCAGCTCGGTCTCGTTCAGCTCGAACCCCATCGCGGTCAGCCCGTCGGTCAAGGCCGCGGGCAGCCCCGCCTCGACATCCATCGGGCCGAAACGGTTCACCAGGTTCGGCCCGGCCACGGTGGCCTGGATGTCCAGGCCCCAGTCCAGATGCGCCACGATGGCCCGCGCGACATAGCCGATGATCCGGCTGCCGCCCGGCGATCCGATCACCATCACCGGGGCGTCGTCCTTCAGCACGATGGTCGGCGCCATCGACGACCGCGGCCGCTTGCCCGGCGCGATGGCATTGGCGATGGGCCAGCCGTCCGCATCATGCGTCTCGAAGCTGAAATCGGTCAGCTCGTTGTTCAGCAGGAACCCCGCCGCCATCACCCGCGACCCGAAACCGTTTTCGATGGTGGTGGTCATCGACAGCGCATTCCCGTCGCCATCCACGATCGAGATATGGGTGGTCGAGGGCAGTTCCAGCGCGCTGTCCTGGCCCCACAGGGCGGCGTGGCTCCACCCCGGCTAGCCGGCGGTGACCTCGGGCAGGCTGTCGTCGCCCTGCAGCAGGGCGGCGCGTTCGTCCAGATAGGCCGGGTCGATCAACCCTTGGGTCGGCATCGCCACATGATCGGCATCCGCCATGAAGCGGCCCCGATCGGCGAAGGCCAGGCGCGAGGCGTCGCCGATCAGGCGCCACGCCTCGGGGCTTTCGGCGCCAAACGAAGCCAGGTCATAGCCGCCCAGCATCCCCAGGATCTGCCCCACCGTCAGCCCCCCGGAGGATGGCGGCCCCATGCCGCAGACGTCGTGATCGCGATACTCGACGCAGACCGCCGGACGCTCCACGACGCGATAGGCCGACAGGTCGGACCGGGTCAGCAGGCCGGGATTGTCCTCGGCCCCGCGGACCGCCGCGACGATCTGGTCCGCGATGGGACCGTCATAGAAGGCATCCGCACCGTCGCGGGCCAGCGCCCGCAGCGTGTCGGCATAGGCGGGGTTGGTCAGCGTCGCCCCCTGCGCGACGGGTTGACCGCCGGGAAAGAAATAGTCCGTCGTCGCCGGATAGCGGGCCAGGGCATCGCCTTCGGACGCGACCAGCGAGGCCAGCCGCGGCGACACCGTGAACCCGTTCTGGGCCAGATCGATGCCGTCCTGGAACAGCCCGGCCCAGTTGGCGCGACCCCATTTGCGGTGCGCTGTCTCCAGCAGGCGCGGCGTGCCGGGAGTACCGACGGACCGACCGCCCACCACCGCCTCCATGAAGTCTAGCGGCTGACCCTCGTCATCCTGGAACAGCGTGGGGGTCACGGCCATCGGTGCGGTCTCTCGGCCGTCCAGCGTGGTCACCTCGCCCGTGGCGGCGTCGTACCAGACAAGAAACGCCCCGCCGCCCAAGCCGGAGCTTTGCGGTTCCACCAGGCCCAGCACGACCTGGACCGCGACCATCGCGTCGGCCGCGCTGCCGCCCTGTTCCAACACGCGGGCGCCGGCCTGCACGGCCAGCGGGTGGGCGGCGCTGATCATCCAGTCGGGGGCGGTAACCGGGCGACCCTCGGCCTTGGCGGCCAGCCCGTCGCGGGCGGCCTGCGTCAGATCACCAAAGCCTTCGGTCGCGACCTGCGTGCCCGACGCGGCCTCGGGCGCGATCGCATCGGTCGCCTGCTGGGCCATGCCCCAGGTGGTGCTGCCCATCAGCAGCGCCAGTGCCAGACCTGTCCGTGTCATCTGCCGTCTCCCTTATTTGTGCGTGCCTTTGGGTCAGCATGTCGCGCAAGGGGACTGGGTGCAAGCGGCCTAGTCCTGGTCGGCCAATGCGCGTTCCAGTTCCGGCAGGAATCGCGTCTGGTAATCGGCATCGACCAGCGGGCCGGCGAACCGGTACAGAACCGTCCCGTCGCCATCGACGATGAAGGTTTCCGGCGGCGCGGTCACGCCCCAGTCGATGGCTGCCCGTCCGCGCGGATCGGTCGCCAGCGCCGCGAAGGGGTCGCCGTCGGCAGACAGGAACTGCAGCGCGTTGGCCTCGACATCGCGCAGATCGACGCCATAGACGGGCAGCTGTGCGGACAGCGCCATCAGGGTCGGATGTTCGATCCGGCAGGGCGGGCACCAGCTGGCCCAGAAGTTCACCAGCTTGACCCCCGGCTCGCGCAGCATCGCGTCGGTCAGCTGGGTCTTGCCGGGCAGCGTCGTGGCCGGCACGGGCGGCGCCTGACGCCCGATCATGGCCGACGGTACGCTGCCAGGATCATCGCGGTTCATGCCCCACAGGAAGGTCGCGGCCAGCGCCGCGAAGGCCAGCGGGGGCAGCAGCATCAGCGGCGCGATCCTAGCCATTGCGCTCGAACTCCTGCAGGGCGCGGCGGGCGCGGGCATTGGCCGCGACGGTGTGCCAGACCAGCCCCGCGATCAGCACGATGCTGACCCCATAGGCGGCCAGCACGGTGCCGGCATACCGTCCAAGATCGATCATGCGCGCATCTCCCTGGCTTGCAGCGCGGCCAGGCGGCGCTTGCGGATTTCGGTTCGGGTGCGGATCAGGATCAGCGCCAGCGTCAGCAGGAAGAACCCCAGCATCGACAGGTACAGCGGGTGGCGATAGACGGCCGACATCCGCTCTCCCGGGGCGACGGACAGGCTGGCGCCCTGGTGCAGGCCTTGGTTCCAGAACAGCACCGCATAGCGTGACAGCAGGGCAAAGACCGACCCCACCAGGCACAGTACGCCCGTCAGGTCGGCGGCGCTGTCGGGATCCTCGACCGATGCCCAGAGCGCGATATAGCCGATGTAGAACAGGAACAGGATCAGGAACGAGGTCAGGCGCGGGTCCCATTCCCACCACGTCCCCCACATCGGTTGACCCCAGATGGCCCCGGTCGCCAGCGCGATCAGTGTCATCACCGCCCCGATGGGGGCCGCGGCCCGGGCGGCCAGCGCGCTGACATGGTGGCGGCGGATGATCCAGATCAGCGACGCGACCAGCATCATCACCCAGATGTTGATGGCCATCATCGCGGCGGGCACGTGCAGGAAGACAATCTTGACCGTCGATCCCTGGCGGAAATCCTCGGGCGTCATGAAGCCCCAGACCACCCCGCCCACGCAGCAGATCGCGGCGCTGCCGACCAGCCAGGGCAAGGCCCCTTCGGTGGTGCGCATGAACTTGGCGGGGTTTGCGTATTCCCAGATCGACATGTGTCCGTGTATTCCCTGTTTTCCCCGCGCCCTCAAGGGCGTCTCACCGCAGATTGACGCGCAGCGCCGCCGCTGCCGCCAGCGGGATCAGCGCCAGCACCGCCAGCGTGATGCCCGCCAGGAACACCAGCGGCGTGCCGATGGCCTGCCCCTCGACCCCGCGGCGGGTGATCTCGGCGCCGAAGATCAGTGTGGGGATATACAGCGGCAGGACCAACAGCGACAAAAGCAGCCCCCCCCGGCGCAGACCGACGGTGATCGCCGCCCCGAAGGCCCCCAGCATCGACAGCGCCGGCGTGCCCAGGGCCAGCGACAGCACCAGCGCCGGCACGGCCTGCAGCGGCAGGTGCAGCAGCAGCCCGAAGATCGGGGCGGCCAGCACCAGCGGCAGGCCGGTGGTGATCCAATGGGCCAGAGCCTTGATCGCGACCGCCCCCTCCAGCGGCAGGGGGGCGGTGGCCAGCAGGTCCAGGCTGCCGTCCTCGTGATCCAGCGCAAAGATGCGATCCAGCGACAGAAGGCATGCCAGCAGCGCCCCGACCCACAGGATGCCCGGCGCCACGGGGGCCAGCGTGGCGCGGTCCGGACCGACACCAAAGGGCACCAGCGCCGACAGGATCAGGAAGAACGCGACGCCCAGGCCGAATCCGCCGCCCGCCCGCGTGGCCAGACGCAGGTCGCGGATCAAGAGCGCGATCATCCGAACGCCTCGTTGAAGCCGGACGGCCGCGCGACGGGCGCGCCGGGCCGGGCGCGGAACGGGGTCAGGTCCAGGACGCGCGCCTGCGGCAGGGTCAGGTCGATATGCGTGGCGATCAGCGCCGCACCGCCCTGCCCCAGATGGTCGGCCACCACCTGCGCGAAGCGCGCGACCGATGCGGCATCCAGCGACACCGTCGGCTCGTCCGTAACCAGCAGCCGGGCCAGCCCCAGCCTGCGTTTCTGCCCCGCCGACAGCGCCGCGGCGGGGCGCGTGGCCAGCGCGGTCAGGTCCATCGCGGCCAAGGCCCGATCGACGCCCTGCCCGCCAAAGACCCGCGCCCAGAATGTCAGGTTCTCGCGCGCCGTCAGGGCCGGTTTCAGCCCGTCGGCATGGGCGGCATAGGCGACGACGTCGTCGGCCATGTCGATCCGCCCCGCGACCGGGGACTGCAGCCCCGCGACCGTGCGCAGCAGCGTGGTCTTGCCCAGCCCGTTCGGGCCGCGCAGGATCAGCGCCTGACCGGGGTCCAGGGCAAAGCTGACGCCCTCGACCGTCCGCAGACCTCCGCGCGCGACGGCAAGGTCATGGACGGCCAGCAGGCTCACACGGGGATCAGGGCGCAGGCGACGCGCCGCCCTTCGGACAGGGTGACGTTGTAGGTGCGTGCCGCGGTGGCCGAGGCCATCGCCTCGACCCGCACGCCAAGCGCGTCCAGCTGCGCCGCCAGGTCGCGCGGGGCATAGCCGACCTGCGCCCCAAGGCCCAGGAACAGCACGTCCACGTGCCCGGCCAGCGCCAGCAGCGGGCCGGGATCGTCCAGCCCGCCCCAGGGCGTCACGCGGTCGGGCTCGACCACCTGCGCGCCCTGATGGACCTTTCCGGCAATGCGGAAGAAGCCGGGTCCATAGCCGTCGACCGCGTTCTGGCCGGTGAAATCCGTAGGCGTCAGGGCGGGCATCAGACCTCCTCGGCGCCCTCGAAGGGAGACACGTTCTTCTTGGGACCGTCGCCGTCCTTGGACCAGTCGCGTTTCACGCCCAGCCACAGAACGACGCTTTTGGCGACATAGACCGTGGAATAGGTGCCCACGAACACGCCCCACAGCATCGCGAAGACGAACCCGCGCACCACGTCGCCGCCCAGGACCAGCATCGCGGTCAGAGCGATGGCGGTGGTCACCGCGGTCATGACGGTCCGCGACAGCGTCTCGTTCACGGTCAGGTTCATGACGTCGATCAGCTTCATCGTCTTGAACTTGATCAGGTTCTCCCTCAGCCGGTCGAAGACCACGACCGTGTCGTTGACCGAGAAGCCCAATGTCGTCAGCAGCGCCGCGATGGTCGTCAGGTCGAACTTCATCTGAAGGAGCGCAAAGATGCCGACCGTCAGGATGATGTCGTGCAACAGCGCCACCACCGCCCCGATGGCGAATTGCCATTCGAACCGCAGCCAGATGTACAGAAGGATGCCCATCGTCGCTGCGGCGACGGCCATGATGGCGGTGCGGATCAGTTCGGCCGACACCTTGGGTCCGACGGATTCGACCGAGGCGAAGGTCACCTGCGGGTCGACCTGCTGCAACGCAGCCTCGACCTCGGCCAACTGCTCGGGAGAGACCGATCCCGCCTCGTCCGTCGTGCCGATGCGGACCATGGCGACGTGGCGGTCGGCCCCGAAGGACGGGTCGAACACCTCGGTGATCGACACGTCGCTGAAACCCATGCCGTCCAGCGCCTGGCGATAGTCGCCGATGTCGAAGGCGGTGGTGCTTTCGGTGCGGATCGTCGTGCCGCCCCGGAAGTCGATGCCGTAGTTCAGCCCCATGAAGATCGTGGCCAGGATCGACACGACCACCGCCACGGCGGACGCCCCGACGGTCAGCCACTGCCAGCGGAAGAAGTCGATCCGGGTGACGTCGGGGACCAGTTTCAGACGGAAGGCCATGATTGCGTCCCCCTTACAGGTTCAGCTGGACGGGCTTGCGCCATTCCAGCCAGGTGAGGATCATCAGGCGCGTCAGGAAGATCGCCGTGAAGACCGAGGTGACCAGACCGATGGTCAGCGTGACAGCAAAGCCCTTGACCGGGCCCGAGCCCAGATAGAACATCACCGCCGCCGCGATGAAGCTGGTGACGTTGGCGTCCATGATCGCGCTCATCGCTTCGCGGAAGCCGTCCTCGATGGCGCGGAACGGTCGTTTGGCGCGGCGCAGCTCCTCGCGGATGCGCTCGAAGATGATGACATTGGCGTCGACCGCGGTGCCCACCGTCAGGACGATGCCCGCGATGCCCGGCAGGGTCAGGGTGGCGCCCATCATGCTCATGATCGACAGGATCAGGATGACGTTGACCGCGACCGCGATCGAGGCGAACACGCCGAACAGCCCATAGCTGGCGATCAGGTAGGCCGCGACCAGCCCGGTGGCGACGATGGCCGAGATGCGCCCGGCCTCGATGCTGTCCTGGCCCAATTCGGGGCCGATGGTGCGTTCCTCGAGGAAGGTCAGCTCGGCCGGCAGCGCGCCGGCGCGCAGCAGGATCGACAGCTGGTTCGCCTGGTCGAAGTCCATCGAGCCCGAGATCTGGCCCGATCCGCCGGTGATCGCCGAGCGGATGACCGGGGCCGAGATGACCTCGTTGTCCAGGACGATCGCGAAGGGCTGGCCGATATTGGCCGAGGTATAGGCCCCGAACGCCCGCGCCCCTGTCGGGTTGAAGCGGAAGTTGACCGAAGGCAGGCCGTTCTCGTCGCTGGCGGGCATGGCGTCCACCAGATCCTCGCCGGTGACGACGGGGCTTTGCTCCAGGATATAGAACAGGTTCGGCTGGTCGATGGACGGCGCGATCGTCTGGCCGACGCCGGGCTGGGCCTGCGGGTCGGCGGTGGTGCCCACGACCGGGTTGAAGGTCAGCTGCGCGGTGGTGCCGATCAGCTCCTTGAGTTCCGCGGCCGATCCGATGCCCGGCACCTGGATCAGGATGCGGTCCTCGCCCTGGCGGGTGATGGTGGGTTCACGCGTGCCGACCTCGTCGACGCGGCGGCGCACGATCTCCAGCGATTGCTGGATCGTGCGGTCGTCGGTGACGGCCTTTTCGGCATCTGACAGCTGGATGGTCAGGGTCGCGCCCTGGGTGCTGATCGCCAGCGACTGCTGGCCCGCGCCGGTCAGCGTGGTGACGGGCGCGGAAAATCCGCGCACGATCTCGGTCGCGGCGGCCATCTGGTCGGCATTGCCGATCTCGATGGCCAGAACGCCGTCGGGGGAGGCCACGCGGCGGACCGATCCGACGGTGTCGCGGGCATCCGACAGCGCGCGACGCAGTTCGGGCCACAGCGCATCCATGCGCGACTTGTAGACCTGGTCGACCTGCACCTCGCCCAGCAGATGGGCGCCACCGCGCAGGTCCAGCCCCAGATTGACCAGATGCGACGGCATCCACGACGGCCACCCATCCCGCGCCGCGGCCAGTTCGGGCGTCTCGACGCCGGTGGCCTCGATCTGGGCCACGGCATCGTTATGCGCCTCGACGCGGGCGTAGAAGGCGTTGGGCAAGGCATATAGCAGGCCCAGAAGGCAGATCCCGAAAATCAGGACGCGCTTCCATCGGTCGATCTGAAGCATCTTGGCTAGGGCCTTTTCAGCTGTTTGCGGCGACAGGTTCGGTCTTGGTGACGACCTGTGCCAGGGTGCTGCGGATCACGCGGACACGCACGCCGGTCGCGATCTCGACCTCCAGCTCGTCCTCGCCCACCGACACGACCTTGCCCAGGATGCCGCCCTGGGTGACGACGCGGTCGCCCTTCTTGACGTTCTCGACCATCGTGCGATGTGCCTTCAGACGCTTCTGCTGGGGGCGGATCATCAGGAAGTACATGATCGCGAAGATCAGGATCAGCGGGATGAACTGCGCGAATGCAGCACCGGCACCGGCGCCGCCGGCGGCTTGGGCATAGGCGGGGGTCACGAACATCAAGGGTCCTTTCGGTCTGGGGGCGCGACCGGGGCCGCGTCAGGATTGGCGCGCAACCTAGCCGCGCTGTCCGCCCTTGGCAAGAAAGCGCCCGCCGCCTTGCTGGCAAGGGCGGCGAACGTCCTTGTGATCAGGGTTGCGCCGGCTGCGCCCGTTCGACCAGCCGCGCGAAGAAGCTGGCCCCGACCGGAGAGATCGCATCGTTGAAGTCATAGGCCGGGTGATGGACCCCCGCGCCGTCCCCCTGCCCCAGGAACAGATAGCAGCCGGGCCGCGCGTTCAGCATATAGCTGAAATCCTCGGCCCCCATCTCGCGGCCGGCGTCGGGATCGACATTGGCGGGGCCGGCGATCTCCTTGGCGACGCGCACGGCAAAGGCGGTCTGTTCGGCATCGTTGACCGTCGCGGGATAGCCTTCCTGATAGTTCAGGCGGATCTCCACGTCATAGGCCTGGGCCTGCCCGTCGCAGATCTGGGTCATGCGGCGGCGCACCATGTCGCGCACATGGGGCGCGAAGGTCCGCACCGTCCCGCAGATATAGGCCGTGTCCGGCACGATGTTGTCGGCGCTGCCGGTGCCGCCACGGCGGCCACGATCGGGTCGGCGGTCAGGTGCGGCATCGCGCCATGCCCGCCGCGGCCCTGCACGTCGATCTCGAACGTGTCGACGGCGGCCATGATCGGACCGGGGGTGGTCTGGAAGCTGCCGGTCTGCTGGCCGGGATTGTTGTGCATCGCAAAGACGCGTTCGATGGCAAAACGGTCCATCATCCCGTCCTGGACCATCGCGTCGCCGCCGCCGCCGTTCTCCTCGGCGGGCTGGAAGATCAGTGCGACGCGGCCGGCAAAGTTGCGCGTCTCGGCCAGGTACTTCGCGGCCCCCAGCAGCATCGTCGTGTGCCCGTCATGACCGCAGGCATGCATCCGCCCCGCCACGGTCGAGGCCCAGGGAAGGCCCGTCGTCTCGGTCATGGGCAGGGCGTCCATGTCGGCGCGCAGGCCGATGGTCGGGCCCTCTCCCTGCCCGCGGATGATCGCCACGATTCCGGTGCGGCCGATCCCCTCGTGGATTTCGTCCACGCCGAACTCGCGCAGGCGCGCCGCGACGAACGCGGCGGTCTGGCCGCAGTCGAAGCCCAGTTCGGGATGCTGGTGCAGGTGGCGGCGCCATTCGGTCATCTGATCTGCGAAATCGGCGATGCGGTTCAGGACGGGCATGTGGACTTGGGCCTTATGCTGTGGCAGTCGATGGGCCATCTTCCGCCTGACGAAGGGAATTGCAATGACCCTCGACCCCGCCGCGCAGATCACGCGTCTGCTGGACATCATGGCCGCCCTACGCGACCCCAAGACCGGCTGCCCCTGGGATATCGAACAGGACTTCGCTTCGATCGCGCCCTACACGATCGAGGAGGCCCACGAGGTCGAGGACGCGATACAGCGCCAAGCCTGGGACGAGCTGCCCGGAGAGCTGGGCGACCTGCTGCTTCAGGTGGTGTTTCACGCCCAGATGGCGCGCGAGGCCGGGATGTTCGATTTCGCCGACTGTGCCGCCGCGATCAGCGACAAGCTGATCTTCCGGCATCCGCATGTCTTCGGCGACGAATCCCGCGACAAGTCCGCCGAACAGCAGGTCAAGGACTGGGAGGCGATCAAGGCCGTCGAACGGGCCGGCAAGGCCGAACGCGGCACGCTGGACGGGGTCGCCATGGGCCTGCCCGCGCTGACGCGGGCGCTTAAGCTGCAGAATAGGGCAGCGCGCGTGGGCTTTGACTGGCCCGGCCCTGCGGACGTCCTGGACAAGATCACCGAGGAGACGGCCGAGTTGGTCGAGGCCCGCGACACCCTGGGCCCCGACGCGATGGAGGAGGAGTTCGGCGACCTGCTGTTCGTGATGGCCAACCTGGGCCGCCACCTGAAGATCGACCCCGAACTGGCCCTGCGCCGCGCCAACGCCAAGTTCACGCGCCGCTTTGCCGCCATCGAGGCCGCGCTGGCCGCCGACGGCCGCCGCCCCGAGGACAGCGACCTGGCCGAGATGGACCGCCTGTGGAACGCGGCCAAGGTCGCCGAGAAGGCCACCGGTTAGGCCGGCGCGGCCTCGGTCACCTGCGCCAGGGCCGCGTCATAGACCTCGATCCCGCCCTTGGACGCCCCCTCGGACAGGGTGCGCTTCCAGGCGCGGGCGCCGGGCTGGCCGTGGAACAGGCCCAGCATGTGCCGCGTGAACTGGTGCAGCCGCCCGCCTTTGGCGATGTGATCGACGATCATCGGGCGCATCGCCACGGCGACCTCGGCCGGGGCGGCAAAGGGCGGAACGTCGCCCCACAGCGCATCCGCGCCGCCCAGGATGTTCCACGGTTCGTGATAGGCCGCGCGGCCGATCATCGCCCCGTCCATCACCGCCAACTGGTCACGGGCCTGATCCAGCGTCGCGATGCCGCCGTTGATCGACAGATGCAGCGCCGGGAACTGCGCCTTCATCGCGTGGACCAGCGGATAGTCCAGCGGCGGGACCTCGCGGTTTTCCTTGGGGCTGAGCCCCTTGAGCCAGGCCTTGCGCGCGTGGATCGTCACCCGCCGGATGCCCGTGCGCTGCAGCATGTCCAGAAACTCGGGCAGCACCTGTTCGGCCTGCTGGTCGTCCACCCCGATGCGGCACTTGACGGTCACGGGCACGGCGCTGGCGTCCTGCATGGCCGCCACGCAATCGGCGACCACCTGCGGCGTGGTCATCAGGATTGCGCCAAAGGCGCCGGACTGCACGCGGTCGCTTGGACAGCCGCAGTTCAGGTTGATCTCGTCATAACCCCAGGGGGCGGCCAGCCGCGTGGCCTGGGCCAGTTCCGCAGGGTCCGATCCGCCCAGCTGCAGCGCCACCGGGTGTTCCGCGGCATCATGATCCAGCAGGCGCGGCCGGTCGCCGTGGATGATCGCCGGCGCGGTCACCATCTCGGTGTACAGCAGCGCACGGCGCGACATCAGCCGGTGGAACCGCCGACAGTTGCGGTCGGTCCAGTCCATCATCGGCGCGACCGAAAGGCGCGCGGCATCACTGATCGGGTCGGGCATGGGCGGTCCGGGATTGCGGGTCAAGGCCGCCGATATAGGCGCCCGCGGCGAAAAGCGCAAACCGGCAAGGGAAATGGTGGGTGATAAGGGATTTGAACCCCTGACATCTTCGATGTGAACGAAGCGCTCTACCACTGAGCTAATCACCCGTCGGGCTGGTCATTACCGCCAGCCGCAGCCGGTTGCAAGAGGGCGATGCGCGTTTCGACTAGCTGTTTTCCACGCCATCAGGCCGGTGGGGGGCACGGCGGCGCAGCCGCAGCGTGATGACATCGCCGCCGCGAGCGTCACGCTCCAGATTGATTCGCGCCCGCCCCAGGGGCGGCACTGCAAGGGTGTGCCCGGCGGACAGGACCATGCCAAGCTGCGCCAGCGTCGCCTCGATGATCGGGCGCGCATCGGTGCGCCGGGCGCCCGTCGCGGCCACGACCCGGTCGATGAAGTCTCGCTTCTGAACGACAATCGCCACATGCGGATCGTGCAGCACGGGCGTCGGGCCGTCGGCCCCGATGATTTCGGCTGGCATTGCTGTTCCCCCCGTCAGGCAATGATGGGATCAGCCTAGCGCGATTTGACGTTGCGTCAATCTATGTTAACGCCCGCCCGCACCATGGGAAAAGGGCCGGGGATCGCCCCGGCCCTTTCCTGTCAGTGCGCGACGGCGCTGCCCTGTCCATCGCTGCCGCGATGGTTGGCTAGCCGCGCGGCCTCGGCCGCCTCTTCGGCGGCCTCGTCCCATTCGATGGCCTTGGGCTGGCACACCAGGGCGTGGCGCAGAACCTCGCGCACGTTGCTGACCGGAATGATGGTCAGCCCCTGTTTGACGTTGTCCGGGATCTCGACCAGATCCTTTTCATTGTCCTGCGGGATCAGCACCGTCTTGATGCCGCCACGCAGGGCCGCCAGCAGCTTCTCCTTCAGCCCGCCAATGGCCAGCACATTGCCGCGCAGCGTCACCTCGCCGGTCATGGCGATGTCCTTGCGGACCGCAATTCCGGTCATGACCGACACGACCGAGGTCACCATGGCGATGCCCGCCGACGGACCATCCTTGGGCGTGGCGCCCTCCGGGACGTGGACGTGGATGTCGCGCTTGTCGAACTCCGGGGGCCTGACCCCGATATCCGGCGCGATCGAGCGCACGAAGCTGGACGCCGCGTCGATCGATTCCTTCATCACCTCGCCCAGTTTGCCGGTGGTCTTGACGCGACCCTTGCCCGGCAGGCGCAGCGCCTCGATCTGCAGCAGATCGCCCCCGACCGAGGTCCAGGCAAGACCCGTCACCACGCCGACTTGGTCCTCCTTCTCGGCCAGGCCATAGCGGTGGCGGCGCACGCCGAGGTATTCCTCGACCTTCTCCGGCGTCACCTCGACCGACTTGACCTTGCCCTTCAGGATCTCGGTCACGGCCTTGCGGGCCAGCTTGGCGATCTCGCGCTCCAGCGAACGCACGCCGGCCTCGCGGGTGTAATACCGGATCATGTGGGTCAGGGCCTCGTCCGAGACGCCGAATTCCCCCTTGCGCAGACCGTTCGCGGCGATCTGCTTGGACAGCAGGTGGCCCTTGGCGATCTCTCGCTTTTCATCCTCGGTATAGCCCGACAGGCTGATGATCTCCATGCGGTCCAGAAGCGGGCCCGGCATGTTGTAGCTGTTGGCCGTGGTCACGAACATCACGTTCGACAGATCGTATTCCACCTCAAGATAGTGGTCCACGAAGGTCGAGTTCTGTTCCGGATCCAGCACCTCCAGCATGGCGGATGCCGGATCGCCCCGGAAATCCTGGCCCATCTTGTCGATCTCATCCAGAAGGATCAGCGGGTTGGTCGTCTTGGCCTTCTTCAGCGCCTGGATTATCTTGCCCGGCATGGATCCGATATAGGTCCGGCGATGACCGCGGATCTCGCTCTCGTCGCGCACGCCGCCAAGGCTGATGCGGATGAACTCGCGCCCCGTCGCCTTGGCGATGGACCGTCCAAGCGAGGTCTTGCCAACGCCCGGAGGACCGACCAGCGTCAGGATCGGGCCCTTCAGCTTCTGGCTGCGGGCCTGCACGGCCAGATACTCGACGATCCGCTCCTTGACCTTGTCCAGACCATAGTGGTCGGCGTCCAAGATCGCCTCGGCGCGGCCAAGATCCTTGCGGGTGCGCGACTTGACACCCCAGGGTAGCGACAGCAGCCAGTCCAGGTAGTTGCGGCTGACGGTCGCCTCGGCCGACATGGGTGACATCGACTTCAGCTTCTTCAGCTCGCCCTCGGCCTTATCGCGGGCCTCCTTGCTGAACTTGGTGGCGGCGATCTTCTGCTCCAGCTCGGCCAGTTCGTTCTGGCCGTCCTCGCCATCGCCCAGCTCCTTCTGGATCGCCTTCATCTGCTCGTTCAGATAGTATTCGCGCTGAGTCTTCTCCATCTGGGTCTTGACGCGCGACTTGATCTTCTTCTCGACCTGCAGGACAGACATCTCTCCCTGCATGTGGCCATAGATCTTCTCAAGGCGTGCCGCGACCTCCAGCGTATCCAGCAGGTCCTGCTTGCGCTCCAGGTCGATGCCCATGTGTCCGGCAACAAGGTCGGCCAGCTTGCCGGGTTCGGACGCCTCGGACACAGCGGTCACGACCTCCTCTGGGATGTTCTTGCGGACCTTGACGTACCGCTCGAACTCCTCGGTCACGGTGCGCACCAGAGCCGCCACGGTGGCCTCGTCGCCCATGGTCTCGTCCAGAACACGCGCCTCGGCCATGAAATGGTCGTCATGAGGCACAAAATCGGTGATCTCGACACGCTCGCGCCCTTCGACCAGCACCTTGACGGTGCCGTCCGGCAGCTTGAGCAGCTGCAGCACGTTGGCCAGAACCCCCGCGCGGAAAATGCCGTCCTCGGTCGGCTCGTCAATCGCTGCGTCCTTCTGGGCGGCCAGCAGGATCGGGCTGTCCGACTCCATGACAGCCTCCAGCGCGCGGACCGATTTCTCGCGTCCGACGAACAGGGGAACGATCATGTGCGGGAAGACGACGATATCCCGCAGGGGCAGCACCGGATAGGTCTGGGTGGTGAATTCCGTCATGGTATGTCCTTTCTGCCCGAAGCCGCGGCCCCGTCATGGCGACGCGCGGCCTCTGCATGCGATCAATCTAGGGGTGTCGCCCCCCGCGTTCAATATGACCGCAACAATGCCACCTATTTCGTCAGCGTGGAATGACGATCTCTGCCCGCAGACCGCCCAGACGCGGGCCGCGGCCAAGCCGCAGCTGCCCGCCATGCGCGCGCGCCACGTCCGCGGCGATGGCCAGGCCCAGCCCGGCCCCCTGCGCGCTGTTCCTGCGCCGCGACGGATCCAGCCGGGTAAAGGGCCGCATGGCCGCGTCCAGGCTGTCCTCCGGGATGCCGGGGCCGTCATCCTCGATCCCGATCCGCAGGCTGCGCGGGCCAAGCGAGGCGTCCATCTCGGCGCGGCTGCCGTAACGCACCGCGTTGCCGATCAGGTTCTCCAGCGCGCGGCGCAGCATGTCGGGGCGGAAGGTGGCCAGCCCGTCCCGATCGCCCTCGAACTGGACCAGGCTGGCCTGCTGGCCGGCGCGTTGCGCGTCCGCCACCAGACCCTCCAGGAAACCCGCGGCGGCGATGGGCTGGGGCGCGCTGTCCTGCGCGTCGTCGCGGGCATAGTCCAGAAAGCCGTCGACCATGCGGTTCATCTCCGCGATGTCGGCCTCCATCGCGCTGATGTCACCGGGCTCAGGCGGCATGTCGGGCCCGATCATCGACAGCCCCAGCTTCATCCGCGTCAGCGGCGTGCGCAGGTCGTGGCTGATCCCAGACATCATCAGCTTGCGCTGGTCGTTCTGGCGCTCCAGCCGGTTGCGCATGTCCAGGAACGCGGTGCCCGCGCTGCGCAGCTCGACCGCCCCGGACGGGCGATAGGGCACGATCCGCCCCTTGCCGTATTCCTCGGCCGCATAGGCCAGCCGCCGGATTGGCCGCAGCTGATTGCGCAGGAAGATCATCGCGATCCCCGTCATCAGGACCGACGTGAACACCATCAGCACCAGCAGCTGGTGCGGGTTCGACGCGCTGACCCGCCGCCGCTCGAAGCTCAGCGCATAGGGTCCATGCGGCCCGTCCAGCGCCACCGACACCCGCCGGTCGCTGCTGGCCAGATCGACCGAGATCACCTGCGGCAGCGCGTCGCGCAGCACCTCGGTCACCACCCGCCCCGAAAAATCATAGAACAGCCGCCGATCCTCGGCAGGCGGATCGACCGGCAGCGCCAGTTCCAGCTCCAGCGGGCGCGCGACGGACACCCCGGCGCGCCGCGCCGCCTCGGGCGTCGCGGCACTGTCGATCAGCCGCGCGACGAAAGTCAGCTCGTGCGACATGCTGGCGGTCATCTGCCGGGTCACGCCCTCGAAATGGCGCTGCAGGAACATCACGCTGACCACAGTCGTCACCACCACGACCGGCAGGAACAGGATCAGCGCCGCGCGCGCATAGAGGCCCCGCGGGACCAGCTTGCGCATCTGCGTGGCGTCGGCATTGTTCGACATGGCGGTCTCCTGCGTTGCGCGCTAGGCTAGCCCCATGACCCCCCCTGCGAAAGAGCCGCTGCAGATCCTGGCCCCGAATCCGTCCCCCCTGACCGGGCCGGGCACGACCACCTTCCTGCTGGGCGACAGCCATGTCGCGGTGATCGACCCCGGCCCCGACGATCCCGCCCATATCGACGCCGTCGCCCGCGCCGGCCGCGGCCGCATCAGCCATATCCTGATCACGCACGCGCATCGCGACCACAGCGCCGGAGCCGCACGCCTTTCCCGCCTGACCGGCGCCCCGGTGCTGGCCTTCGGCGATGCGCTGGCAGGGCGGTCGCCGCTGATGTCCCGCCTGGCGCTGGAGGGTCTTGGCGGGGGCGAGGGGCTGGACCACGCCTTCGCGCCCGACCGCCACCTGCGCGACCAGGAGGTGATCACCACGCCAGACTGGTCGCTGACCGCGTGGCACACGCCCGGTCATGCGGCAGGGCACCTGTCGTTCCAATGGGGTGACCGGATCTTCTGCGGCGACCTGGTGATGGGCTGGTCCTCGACGCTGATCTCTCCGCCGGATGGGGACCTGGCGGAATACTTCCGCTCGCTGGAACGGCTGGCGGCACTGTCGCCGCGTGTTCTGCTGCCCACCCACGGGCCCGCGATCACGGCCCCGCAGGACCGGATCGCGGAACTGACGCGGCACCGCCGCGACCGCACGTCCCAGATCCTGGCCGCCCTGCGGGTCCGGCCCGATTCCGCGGCGGGCCTCGCGCGCCGCATCTATGCGGTGCCCGAACCGGTCCTTCCCATCGCCACGCGCAACGTCCTGGCCCATCTGATCGCCCTGTCCCAGATCGGAGCCATTGATTTTCCGGGCGTTTTGACGATCGAGACGGTTTTTTCGACCGGATGACAAAAAACCCTAGAACGCCACTGGACGCCCCTGACCGAGGTTGCTATATCCGCCCCGTGTTCCGGCGTAGCTCAGCGGTAGAGCAGTTGACTGTTAATCAATTGGTCGTAGGTTCGATCCCTACCGCCGGAGCCAGACCTCTCTAAGTTCTTGAGTAGGTTTGGTTAAACACACAAGTGCCAGATAGACGGCACAGCATTCTCCCAATTTCGAAGATCTCCGCCGCGCCCTCAGGTCGACAGCTTGCACATCCAATCGACCGCCCCGCAGTCCTCCGACCGCAGGGCTGTCCAATGGTTCCGGCTGTCAGCCGTCACACTTCGCTTGCCGCCACCGCCAGGTCGGCAAGACGCAAAGCGGCGTCGCGATCGGCGGCAACGGCGATGAAGCGGGCATTGTGGCAGAAGCGCGCCCCGGGAACGCCCGATGCAGCCTCGAAGGCGCCATCGGTCAGGCCGGCCCAGGCTGCCGGCAGGTCAGCGCGCAGGGCGAACCCGTCCGCATCGCGGCGGATGCCGGTCAGCGCCCAGTCCGTGTCCCGCGGATGGATCACGAACAGCAGATGGTCCGCCCCCGCCGCGGTGATGGCGGAGCGAAACGGCATCCCCATCGGCAACTCCAGCACCCGGCCGTCACCCGCAGCGGCAATGGCTGCCATAACGACGGCCTCGGCGCGATGCTTTGCGGCCTTGCGGGCCACGGCCGCCTCGGCGAAGGCGCGGGCGATCGCGACCGCACCGTCAAAGGCACGGTCGTCGGCGTCGGGGCTGCGGTCATCGAAGACGGGCTTGAGGCTCTCCAGCAGCATCGGCAGGGACAGATCGGCCAGGGGCCCCGTCGGCGACAGCGCGCCGTTGTCGACCAGGTCGATGGGCAGCACCAGGTCGGCGTCAATCGCCGCATGGATCGCCCCGAGATCTGCTTCGGGCACCTGCAGCGCGGCCAGGTAGTCGCGCCCGAACTGCCGCCAGATCAGTCCGAAGGAACTGTAGGGCTGGCCGTCGTCGCGCAGCGGAGGAGATTTTTGATGGTGATCAAAGATCATCCGCGCGGCATCGAAATCGCGGCCCACGTCATAGATGATCCGCCCTTCCGCAGGCGTGATCCAGTCGGCGTCGCGCGTCCGCATGATCCGCGCCTGCGGGTGCAGCCGGGTCAGGATGACCGAGGACAGGACCTCATCGGCGTGAAAGCCGCCGGAGTGGGTGACAAGATGCGTGACGGTCATGGAATATCCCTCAAATGCAGATGACCGCCCGGGGGCGGTCAGCAAAGATTTGTGTCGATGGCGGATGCGGCCTCAGTGGCTCCAGGGCTCGCGGCGGTCGGTGGCGAAATTCTCGCCATAGCCGCGGGGGCGGATGTTCGTGCCACGGCGGTGCGGTTCCTGCACCACGAATTCCAGTCCATGATCGCGGGCGTAATCCTCGGCCTGCTTCCGGGTGTCGAAGCGCAGGCGGACCTGGCTTTGGGTATCGCCGCTGCTGGTCCAGCCCATCAGCGGATCGACCTCGCGCGCGTCGGTGGGCGGGAATTCCAGCACCCAGCCCTTGGTCTTGGCGGTACCGGACTGCATCGCGGTGCGGGCGGGCTGATAGATGCGCACGGGCATGGGTGATCCTTCGGATTGACTGTCCGCTGTATCGCCAAATCCGCGCGGCGGATCAAGCCCCCTGCCCCGGTCATGCCGACGCAGGTCAGGGCTGCAGGGTATCGGGCAGATCCTGGAACGGAACGCTCAGCTGCGTCGCGCCGGTCTGCTTGTCCAGCAGGCACACCGACAGTTCCGACGGAAGGTCCGGCAGCGTCGCGACGACCAGTGCCAGCGCGTGGGTCTGGGTGCCGAATTCGTTCGGGGTCACGGACAGTTCCGCATCGGGCGCCGCGTCCTGTGCCAGGCGCGTGCATTCCGCCACGGTGCGGTCGCGCAGTTCGGCCCATGCCTCGTCCGTCGAGGATTGCGCGACGGCGGGCCAGAATGCCACCATCGCCACCCAAACCGTATGTTTCATCATCTTGCCACCGGAACAACTGAACATGGCCCACGTTGGCATTCCAACACGCCGTTGTCACATGAGAGAGACGTGATCATGACCCCCTTTAGCCACCCTGTCCTTTGCGCGTCGCTGCTGATGCTGACCCTGGGCGCCTGCGCCGGCAGCCCTTATGACATTCCCGCCCGCCAGTGCGACCTGTCCCAGCACCAAGCCCTGGTCGGACGCAACATCGGAGAAGTCCGCCTGCCGCCCAACCTGCGCAAGCGCGAGGTGCACAACCAAGGCGTCATGACGCGCGACTTCAATCCCGCGCGCCTGACCATGTTCCTGGACGCCAAGGGTTGGATCGCCCGGGTGGAATGCAGCTAGCGGCCGCGCTTGGACCGCTTGTTGCCGCCCCGCTGACCGGCCCGTCCGGCGGTCGAACGGCCCGATGACTTGACGGCGGCCTCGGCCGCCTCCTCGATCACCGACTGCCGCGCCATCGGATCGTCCGAGATCGCCAGGTCCACCGCCTCCAGCCGCTTGACCTCGTCGCGCAGGCGTGCGGCCTCCTCGAACTCTAGGTTCTCTGCGGCCTTGCGCATCTGGGTGCGCATCGCGTCCAGATGGGCGGCCAGGTTCGCGCCGATCAGTGGCTTGTCGACCTTCGTGGTCACGCGCGACTGATCGGTGTCGCCCTGCCACAGGCCTGCCAGCACGTCCTCGACATTCTTGCGGACTGTCTGGGGCGTGATGCCGTGCTCCTCGTTATAGGCCATCTGCTTGGCGCGACGCCGTTCGGTTTCGGCCATGGCGCGTTCCATGCTGCCGGTGATCCGGTCGGCATACATGATGACCCGCCCTTCGGAATTTCGCGCCGCCCGGCCGATGGTCTGGATCAGCGACGTCTCGGACCGCAGGAAGCCTTCTTTGTCGGCGTCCAGAATGGCCACCAGCCCGCATTCGGGAATGTCCAACCCCTCGCGCAGCAGGTTGATGCCCACCAGCACGTCGAACGCGCCCAATCGCAGGTCGCGCAGGATCTCGATCCGCTCGATCGTGTCGATGTCGCTGTGCATGTAGCGGATCTTGATGCCCTGCTCGTGCAGGTATTCGGTCAGATCCTCGGCCATGCGCTTGGTCAGCGTCGTGACCAGCGTGCGGTATCCGGCGGCGGTGACGCGGCGCACCTCGTCCAGCAGGTCGTCGACCTGCATCTCGACTGGCCTGATCTCGATCTTGGGGTCCAGAAGGCCGGTGGGACGGATGATCTGTTCGGTGAAGACGCCGCCGGTCTGGTCCATCTCCCATTGCGCAGGTGTGGCCGACACGAACACCGACTGGGGCCGCATCGCGTCCCATTCCTCGAACTTCAGCGGGCGGTTGTCCATGCAGGACGGCAGGCGGAAGCCGTGTTCCGCCAAGGTGAACTTGCGCCGGAAGTCGCCCCGGTACATGCCGCCGATCTGCGGGACCGACACATGGCTTTCGTCGGCAAAGACGATCGCGTTGTCCGGGATGAACTCGAACAGCGTGGGGGGCGGCTCTCCGGGCGCGCGCCCGGTCAGATAGCGGCTGTAGTTCTCGATGCCGTTGCAGACGCCGGTCGCCTCAAGCATCTCGATGTCAAAGGCGGTGCGCTGCTCAAGGCGTTGCGCCTCCAACAGCTTGCCCTCCTCGGTCAGCTGCTTCAGGCGCATCGCCAATTCCTGCTTGATGCCCTTGATGGCCTGCTGCAGCGTCGGGCGCGGCGTCACATAGTGGCTGCTGGCATAGATGCGGATCTGCTTGAAGCTGTCGGTCTTGACCCCGGTCAGCGGATCGAACTCGGTGATCGCCTCCAGCTCGTTGCCGAAGAAGTCGAACCGCCAGGCGCGGTCCTCAAGGTGGGCGGGCCAGACCTCGACCAGATCGCCGCGCACGCGAAAGCTGCCACGCTGAAAGCTGGTGTCCAGCCGCTTGTACTGCTGCGCGACCAGCTGGCCCAGGAACTCGCGCTGGTCATAGCTCTCGCCCACGACCATATCCTGGGTCATGGCCGAATAGGTCTCGACCGAACCGATGCCATAGATGCAGCTGACCGAGGCCACGATGATCACGTCATCACGTTCCAGCAACGCCCGCGTGGCGCTGTGGCGCATCCGGTCGATGGCCTCGTTGATCTGCGATTCCTTCTCGATATAGGTATCGCTGCGGGCCACATAGGCCTCGGGCTGGTAATAGTCATAGTAGCTGACGAAGTACTCGACCGCGTTGTCGGGGAAGAATCCCTTGAATTCGCCGTAAAGCTGGGCGGCCAGCGTCTTGTTGGGCGCCAGGATGATCGCGGGACGCTGCGTCTCTTCGATGATCTTGGCCATGGTGAAGGTCTTGCCCGTCCCCGTGGCCCCCAGCAGCACCTGGTCGCGCTCTCCGGCGCCGACGCCCGCCACCAGTTCGGCGATGGCCGTGGGTTGATCGCCCGCCGGTTCAAATTCGCTTTTCAATGCAAAGCGTTTCCCGCCCTCCAGCTTGGGGCGGGTCACTTCGGGAACGCGCATCACGGGCGCGTTGGTGTTGTTGTGACCCATGAGGTTCCTGATCCGTTCGGAGTTGCCCTCAAGATGTGATGGCAGCCGCCCGGTTTCAACCGCGTTTCAGACGCCCCGGCTGAAGTTCCGCCCAGCCTTCGCCGCCCGACAGCTCATCCGCCAGGATTTCGGCCGTGACCGGGCCTAGGGTAAAGCCCTGGTGGCCGTGACCGAAATGCGCCCACAGGTTCGGCTGGTCCGGCACGCGGCCCACCACGGGCAGCATGTCAGGCATGCAGGGGCGCCGTCCGGTCCAGGGTTCGGCCTCGACCGCCGCCCCGATGTCGAACAGCTCGCGCGCGGCCTTCTCGCCATGCTTCAGCTGCGGCGGCGACAGGCGCGGATGGGGCGTCAGCTCGGCCGCGGTGGCGATGCGCAAACCGCGGCGCATGGGCGACAGCACGACCGAATTGCCGAAATCGGCGATCGGGTGATGGGGCGGCAGCTCCATGTGATAATGCTTGTGATAGCCGCGCTTGAATACCATCGGCACCTTGAGGCCAAAGCGCTGCGTCAGGTTCACGACGCGCCCGCCCCGCTTCTGGAACAGCGCCGCATAGCTGGCGACCAGGCCGCCCGGATCGGCGCAGTTCCAGCTGTCGGACCAGTGGGTCGCGCCCTCGACCTCGATGCGGATCGCGGGCTCCATCGCGCGCAGCTCGGCCCCGCTCATCAGCCGCGCCTGCACGCCGAACTCGGTCGCGAAACGTTCGGCGGTCTTGCGGGCGGCCTCCATCTTGGCGGGGGTGCGGTGGATCTCGATATAGCCGTTGCGGCGGATGATGTTGTCGGCGCCCGCCGCCGCGATCAGCGGGCCGTGACGGTCGGTCGACTGGCGGATCAGCTTGCCCCAGGTCACCGATGCCCGCCTGTGCGCGGCAGGCCGCGAATTCCACGCATAGGTGGCCACCGCGCCCAGTTGCGACAGCAGGCCCTGCGGCGTCCATTTCACGTCATAGCCGCGCCCCAGGGCGATCTGGAACAGCGCGCCGGGCGACAACGGCATGGCATAGGGCTCGACCGCTTCAGTCTGGATCAGGCCGGCATTGCCATAGCTGGTCTCGCGCCCCGGCACGCCGCGTTCGATGATGGTGACGTCATGCCCGCGCGCCTGCAGCGCCAGACCGGTGCTGACGCCCACCATACCCGCACCCAGAACCAGAACCTCGGCCATTCCCGCCCCCATCGCTGATGATGGGTCAGGGATGCAGACATTCCCGCCATCCGGCAAGATTTATCGGGCATTCTTCGACGCCCCTCAAAATCTTTGCAAGAATCAGGCGAAAAGCTCGCGGCAGAAGATCAATCCTTCGACCAGCGCGTCCACATCTGCCTGCGTGTTGTACATCGCAAAGCTGGCACGGGCGCTGGCATTGATTCCCAGATGCTCCATCAGGGGCATGGCGCAGTGGCTGCCCGCACGGACCGCGATTCCTTTCTTGTCCAGGATGGTCGAGATGTCATGCGCGTGCGCCCCGTCCATCGTCATGGAGAAGATCGCGCCCTTGCCCGGCGCATCGCCCTGCACCTGCAGCCAGTTCAGCGCGCGCAGGCGGTCGCGGGCATGATCGCGCAGCGCGCGCTCATGGGCGGCGATGTTCTCCATCCCCAAGGACATCATGTATTCAAGCGCGGCGCCCAGGCCGATCTGGTTGACGATGCCGGGCGTGCCCGCCTCGAACCGCAGGGGCGGGTCGTTATAGGTGACGGCATCGCGGCTGACGGTGCGGATCATGTCGCCGCCGCCCAGAAAGGGCCGCATCTCGGCCTGGCGGTCGGCGCGGATCCAGATCGCGCCCGAGCCGGAGGGACCGTAAAGCTTGTGCCCCGTGATGCAGTAGAAATCGGCGCCAAGCGTCGACAGGTCCACCGGCATGTGGACCGCGGCCTGCGACCCGTCCACGACCATCGGCAGGTCGGTGCCACGGCGGATCGCCGCGATGTCCACCACCGTCCCGGTCACGTTCGACATATGCGTCAGCGCCAGCATCCGCGTGCGCGGCGTGATCGCGGCCAGCACCTTTTCCGGCGGCAGACTGCCATCCGCATCGGGTTCGACCCATTTCAGCACCACGCCCTGGCGTTCGCGCAGGAAATGCCAGGGCACGATATTGGCGTGATGCTCCAGCAGCGACAGCACGATCTCGTCGCCGGCCTGCAGGCGCGGGGCGGCCCAGGCATAGCTGACCAGGTTCAGCGCCTCGGTCGAGCCGCTGGTGAAGATCACCTCGTCGACCGCGGGCGCGTTCAGGAACCGTGCGATGATCCCGCGGACGCGTTCGTAATTGTCGGTCGCAAGGTTCGACAGGTAATGCAGGCCGCGATGGACATTGGCGTATTCGCCTTCATAGGCGCGGGTGATGGCGTCGATCACGACTCGCGGCTTTTGCGCGCTGGCGCCGCTGTCCAGATAGACCAGCGGGCGCCCGTTGACCGTCGTCGACAGGATTGGAAAATCGGCGCGGACAGCGTTGACGTCAAAGCTCATTGCGGCATCTCCGGCATGAGGCCAAGCGCGGCCATGAAGAACGACAGGACGAATCCCATGACCAGCAGCGTGCCGAACATGACCAGCAGCACCTTGGGGCCGCTGGTGAACCCGTGGAGCGCCTTGGTGAACTGCACCGTCAGCCACAGGAACAGCGCGACCGCGATGATCCCCAGGATCCCCGCCAGCCCCGGCAGGGCCAGCGACAGCACGATCTGGGCCAATTGCACGACCAGCAGCATCACCTCGATCCAGACGGTCAGCAGCAGGGCATCCTCGAACCGGCCGTGGCCGCCGAACATGCGCCCGACCCCGGCCATCAGACCCGCGCCCAGCACGATCGCGACCAGTTGCATTCCGGCCAGGACCAGCGGCTGCCGGCTGATCGAGAACACGGCCGCCCCCTCGTCCGAGGGCAGCGGGAACAGCAGGGTCGAGCCGTAGGCCAGCAGCCCCGACAGCGACACCGCCAGAACCAGCGCCATCCAGCGCACCTGCATCGGCCAGCGCTGGTCGATCAACCAGCGGGCCGCCCCTTCTGGATCGCGCATGGTCCGGCGCGCCAGCGCCTTGAAGTCGTCGAAGGTCATTTGCGTCTCGCCAGCGCCATGATCCCGGCGCCCCAGATGAACAGGAATCCCGCACCCGCCACCGTGCGGGTCAGGGTCAGCGCGGGGGACGGGCCGATCAGCCCCGCCACCATCCCGCCCAAAAGCGTCGCGGGCGCCACCGCCATCAACGCCCAGAACAGCGCCAGACGCGCATGGCGCGCCTCCAGCCGCCACGGGGTCAGGCGGCTGAGCAGCGCGGTCAGCCCCGCCATGGCATAGGCCACCAGCGGCATCATGAACATGGTCCCAAGGGCCGCACCCCCGATCCGCGCGTCCAGCGGGATCGACGGGTCCAACTGCGCCGCGCGCGACAGGCCCGGCGCCTGCCCGACCAGCGTGATCAGCATCGCCACCATCAGCACGACCAGCAGCGTGCTGTCGGGCATCGCCGACAGGCCCCGCACCACCCGGCGCGGGGCCCACCAGCTTTCCAGCACGCGCAGCACCATCCCGCCGCGCGGGCCGGTCATCCCTGCGGGCGTTCGGTCAGCCACGCGTCCAGCCGTTCGTTGATCTCGTCGCGCAGGCTCTCGTCGTCGACCTCGGCCAGGGCGTCGGCCAGGAACGACAGCACCAGGAACACGATCGCCCGGTCATAGGGCACCCCGCGAGAGCGCAGGTAGAACAACGCACCCTCGTCGATCGCGCCCGTCGTGGACCCGTGCGAACACTTGACGTCGTCGGCATAGATCTCAAGCTCGGGCTTGGCCAGGAACTGGCTGGCCTCGTCCAGCAGCAGGGCCTGGCTGATCTGATAGCCGTCGGTCTTCTGTGCGCCGTTCTTGACCAGGATCTTGCCCTGGAACACGCCGGTCGCCCCGTTCTTCAGGACCTTCTTGAACACCTGCCGGCTTTCGCCGCGCAGCGCGCCATGGGTCACGAAAACGGTGTCGTCATGGTGGAACGGACCGACATCGCCGTCGCCCAGCACCGCCGCGGCGACATGGGCCACCGCATCGTCGCCGACCATGTCCACGACGGCCTCGTGGCGCATGGTGGTGCCGTTCACGACCAGCGCGAAACTCTTCAGCACCGCACCTTCGCCCACACGGGCGAACAGGTGCGACAGGCCGACCTTGGGATCGACGGCGCGCTTGGCCGCGATGTGGTGCAGCGTGGCGCCCGGCAGCAGATCGGCCTCGATCATGCCGTTCGACCGCGCGCCGACCATGCCGCTTTCCAGCAGCGTCAGTTCGGCACCCGATTCGACCCGGATCACGTGATGCCAGACGGCATCCGCAGCGTCCGACCCGCGGCGATGCAGCACATGCACCGGACGCGAGGGCTTGCCAGTCACGCGGATCAGCAGGCCGTCGGCCGCCACGGCGGTGTTCAGCGCCGCGAAGGGGCGCTTGACCGGGGTCTGACCGGCCAGTTCCAGCGTCCCGTACAGGTCGGCCGACCAATGATCGTCCGCCCGGTCGGCCTGCGCCAGGGTGGTGATCTCGATCCCTTCCAGCGACAGGTCGTCGGATGCCGCGGCGTCGAACGCGCCGTCGACAAAGACCAACGTCAGCTTGTCACGCGCGGTGAACAGCGGCGATTCCGGGCCCGTATCGATGGCCAGCGCCTGCGGCTCGGGCGCGTTGAACGGGCGCGGGTCGGTATAGCGCCAGTATTCGTCACGCGGGCCCGGCAGGCCCATGGCGCGCAGCCGTGCCAGCGCGTCGGCGCGCGCGGCGGCGGTGAACCCACCCGTGGGCAGCGTGGTCGCAGCCAACCGCGCATCCAGCGCATTGGCGGGCTTGGGCGCGCCGGTGACCTGCGGAGTCTGGATTTCCTGAACGGCGGATTCGGACATCAGCCGGCCTCCGCCAAGAGGTCGCCATAGCCGTTCTCTTCGACTTCCAGCGCCAATTCGGGGCCGCCCGACTTGATGATCCGGCCGTTGGACATGATGTGCACGACGTCCGGCTGGATGTGGTTCAGCAGGCGCTGATAGTGGGTGATGACCAGAAAGCTGCGGCCTTCGCTGCGCAGGGCGTTCACGCCGTCGCTGACAAGGCGCATCGCATCGACGTCCAGACCCGAATCGGTCTCGTCCATGATGCACATGCGGGGTTCCAGCATGGCCATCTGCAGGATCTCGTTGCGCTTCTTCTCGCCCCCCGAAAAGCCGACATTGACGGGGCGCTTCAGCATGTCGGGGCTGATCTGCAGCTCTGCCGCCTTGGCGCGCACGACCTTCAGGAACTCTCCTGCAGTCAGCTCGGCCTCGCCGCGCGCCTTGCGCTGCGCGTTCACGGCGGTGCGCAGGAACGTCATGTTGCCGACGCCCGGAATCTCGACCGGGTACTGGAACGCCAGGAACAGGCCCGCGGCCGCACGCTCCTCGGGTTCCATGTCCAGCAGGCTCTCGCCGTCCAGCGTGGCGCTGCCGTCGGTGACCTCATAGCCGTCGCGGCCCGACAGGACATAGGACAGCGTGGATTTGCCCGACCCGTTCGGGCCCATGATCGCATGGACCTCTCCGGCCGGAACCTCCAGCGTCAGACCCTTCAGGATCTGCTTGTCCTCGTCCTCAAGTTTGACGTGCAGGTTGTTGATTTTCAGCATATTTCCCTCAAACGGCAAAGGCGCCACCGGGGCGCCGCATCTATGGTGGCCGGGCAGCAATGCCCGGCCGGATCGATCAGCCCACCGAGCCTTCCAGCGAGATCGCGACCAGCGCCTGCGCCTCCATGGCGAATTCCATGGGCAGGGCCTGCAGGACCTCGCGGCAGAACCCGTTGACGACCAGCGCCACGGCCTCTTCCTCGTCCATCCCGCGCGACCGGCAATAGAACAGCTGGTCGTCGTCGACCTTGCTGGTCGTCGCCTCGTGTTCCACGCGGCTGCTGCTGTTCTTCACCTCGATATAGGGCACGGTATGCGCCCCGCACTTGTCGCCGATCAGCAGGCTGTCGCACTGGGTATAGTTGCGGCTGTTCGTGGCGCGCGGGTGCATGGTGACCAGCCCGCGATAGGTGTTCTGCGCCTGCCCCGCCGAAATCCCCTTGGACACGATCCGCGAGCGCGTGTTCTTGCCTAGGTGGATCATCTTGGTGCCGGTATCGGCCTGCTGCCAGTTGTTGGCGATGGCGATCGAATAGAACTCGCCCTGGCTCTCATTGCCGCGCAGGATGCAGGACGGGTACTTCCAGGTGATCGCCGATCCGGTCTCGACCTGCGTCCACATCACCTTGGCCCGGTCGCCGCGGCAATCGGCGCGCTTGGTGACGAAGTTGTAGATGCCGCCCTTGCCGTCCTCGTCGCCGGGGAACCAGTTCTGGACGGTCGAGTACTTGATCTCGGCATCCTCGAGGATGACCAGCTCAACGACTGCGGCATGCAGCTGGTTGGTGTCGCGCTTGGGCGCGGTGCAGCCTTCCAGATAGCTGACATGGGCGCCCTTGTCGGCGATGATCAGGGTCCGTTCGAACTGGCCGGTGTTCTCCGCATTGATGCGGAAATAGGTCGACAGCTCCATCGGGCACTTCACGCCGGGCGGGATGTAGACGAAGCTGCCATCCGAGAACACGGCGCTGTTCAGCGTCGCGAAATAGTTGTCAGACTGCGGTACGACCGATCCCAGGTACTTGCGCACCAGTTCGGGATGCTCGCGGATCGCCTCGCTGATCGAACAGAAGATCACCCCGGCCTTGGCCAGTTCGTCCTTGAAGGTCGTGCCCAGGCTGACGCTGTCGAAGACCGCGTCCACGGCCACGCGGCGACCCTCGGCGGGCGCATCCTCGGCGCCCTCGACGCCCGCCAGGATCATCTGCTCGCGCAGCGGGATGCCCAGCTTGTCATAGGTCGCCAGCAGCTTGGGGTCCACGTCGTCCAGCGACTTGGGCTTCTCCTCCATGCTCTTGGGACGCGCATAGTAATACTGGTCCTGATAGTCGATCTCGGGATAGTTCAGCATCGCCCATTTCGGCTCTGCCATGGTGACCCAGCGGCGATAGGCTTCCAGCCGCCATTCGGTCATCCATTCCGGTTCCTGGTTCTTGGCCGAGATCAGACGGACGATATCCTCGTTCACGCCCTTGGGCGCATAGTCCATCTCGATCTCGGTGTTCCAGCCGTATTTATAGCTGCCCATGTTCTGGACAGTCTCGACCGTTTCCCGGTCTACGCCTTCGCGCACGTCAAGATCGGTGATGTCCGTCATCCTTCAGTCCTTTTCCTCAAATGGCCGCGGTCGGTCCATTCCTGTCGCGCCAGCGTGAATACGCCTTTTCCCAGGCATCCGCAAATCGGTTGATCTGATCGTCCCCAACAGCGGGGCTTATCGAGATCCGGATCGCCGATTGCGCAAGCTGATCATCGAACCCCATCGCCTGCAGGGCACCGCTGGCCCGGACCTTGCCCGACGAACAGGCCGAGCCGGCCGAGATCGCGAACCCTGCCAGATCCATCTGCATGACCTGGGTTTCGCCCTTCCACCCCGATGTAAGAAGGCATGTCGTGTTCGGCAAGCGCTGCACGGCCTTTCCGACGATCACCGCGCCGGGCGCGATGTCGCAGATCCGCGCCTCCAGCGCGTCGCGCCGCTCGCGGACCGCGTCCCACAGCCCGCCGTCCAGATCACGCTGCGCGGCCGTGGCGGCGGCGGCAAAGGCCAGGATGCCGATCAGGTTCTCGGTCCCCGCACGGCGCCCCTGCTCTTGCCCGCCGCCCTTGATCAGCGGAGGCAGGTCGGTGCCTTTCTTCAGGATCAGCGCACCGATTCCCTTCGGCCCGCCCAGCTTGTGTGCGCTGACGAAGCCTGCCGTCACGCCAAGCCAGTTGAACGCCATGGGCACCTTGCCGAAGGCCTGCGTCAGGTCGCTGGAATGCAGCCCCTGCGGCAGGTCCTGCATCACGCCGGTCTCGTTGTTGGCCAGCTGCAGGCTGGTTCGTGCGGGGTCGGTCACGGTGACGATGCCGTCGCCGTCAACGGCAAGGTCCGCCTCGCACCAGACCTTGACGGCGCTGTGTTCCACGGGGGCGCAGTGGAACCCGCCCTGTCCCAGGACCATTGCCGCGGCCTCGGTCGCGCCGGCGGTGAAGACCACGTCGGCCCCGTCTGCGCCCAGGGCCACGGCCACCTGCTCGCGGGCGCGTTCCAGCGCCATCTTGGCGGCCCTCCCCTCGGTATGGACCGATGACGGGTTGCCGGAGATTTCCAGCGCCTCGGTGATGGCGGCCTTGACCTCGGGGCGCAGCGGGGTGGTGGCGTTCCAGTCCAGATAGGTTCTCATGCCAAGGCCTCCGCGATCCGCGCGGCCAACCGGGCGGCCACGGCATGCTTGTCCATCCGCGGCCAGTCCTCGGCCCCGGCTTCGGTGATCAGCGTGACGGTGTTGTGGCTGCCACCCATGATGCCCGTGGCGGGGCTGACATCGTTCGCCACGATCCNGTCGCAGCCCTTGCGCAGCCGCTTCCCGGTTGCATGAGCGGTCACGTCCTGCGTTTCCGCCGCAAACCCCACGACCAGGCGCGGACGGCGCGCATCGCGGCTGATCCAGGCCAGGATGTCCGGGTTCTCGGCCATCTGCAGCGTCGGCATGTCGCCGGTCTTCTTCATCTTCTGGTCGCTGCCGTTCAGCACGCGCCAATCGGCCACCGCCGCCGCCATCACCGCCGCATCGGCGGGCAGCGCAGCCGCGACCGCATCCCGCATCTGCTGCGCGGTTTCCACCGCGATCACGTCGACGCCCTGCGGCGCGGGCACGGATGCGGGGCCGGTCACGAAGCTGACCCGCGCGCCCAGATCGCGCAGCGCCGCGGCGATCGCCGCCCCCTGCGCCCCGCTGGAGCGGTTGGCGATATAGCGCACAGGGTCGATCGGCTCATGCGTGGGGCCGGACGTCACGATCACATGCCGTCCCGTCAGCGGCCCGTCGGTCAGGGCCGCACGGATCGCGGCCACGATCGCCTCGGGTTCGGCCATGCGGCCCGCGCCGTATTCGCCGCAGGCCATGTCGCCGTCGTCCGGGCCGACGAACAGCACGCCGTCGCCCCGCAGCGTGGCCAGGTTGCGCTGTGTCGCGGGGTGGTGCCACATCCGCACGTTCATCGCCGGTGCGATCAGGACGCGCTTGTCCGTCGCCAGCAGCAGGGTGGATGCCAGATCATTCGCCGATCCCTGGGCCATCTTGGCCATCAGATCGGCCGTAGCCGGGGCCACGACGACCAGATCGGCCTGCCGCGACAGCTGGATATGGCCGATCTCGGCCTCGGCACCCTGATCCCAAAGCGTGTCGTGCACCGGCTCTCCGGCCAGCACGGACAGGGTCATGGGCGTTGTGAACTGCGCGCCCGCAGCTGTCAGCACCGGCGTCACCGACGCGCCCGCCGCGCGCAGCAGCCGGATCAGCGCCGGCGCCTTGAAGGCCGCGATCCCGCCGCCCACGATCAGCAATATCCGCCTGCCCTGCATGCGCCACCCCCATCGGTCCTGCGCCCCAGATAGCGACGCGGCGCCGCTGCCGCAAGGAAAGCGCGCCCGTTAACGCTTCCTTAAGCCCGCTGCCGTTAACCATTCCGGGACAACCGAGGGGTAACATGGTCGCCATCGCCTATTCCGTGGCCTTCGAAGGCATCGAGGCCCGCCTGGTCGAGGTGCAATGCGCCGTGGCGGCAGGCCTGCCCGGCTTCTCCATCGTGGGTCTGCCCGACAAGGCCGTCAGCGAGGCCAAGGAACGCGTCCGTGCGGCCTTTGGCGCGCTGGCCATCGCGCTGCCGAACAAGCGGCTGACCGTGAACCTGTCGCCTGCCGATCTGCCCAAGGAGGGGTCGCATTTCGACCTGCCCATCGCGCTGGCGGTGCTGGCCGCGCTGGACATCGTGCCCCGGGAGGAACTGGCCCGCTGCGTGGCCCTGGGCGAGTTGGCGCTGGACGGGCGGCTGGTCGCGGTCGCGGGCGCGCTGCCCGCCGCCGTCGCGGCGGCGGATGGCGACCGCGCGCTGATCTGTCCGCGCGCCTGCGGCGCCGAGGCCGCGTGGATCGAACAGGTTCCCGTCCTGGCCGCCGACACGCTGCGCGCCGTGGTCGATCACCTGACCGACCGCGCGCCCATCGTGCCGGCCCGCCCCGGCCAGGTCGTCGACGGTCCCCAGCCCCCGTGCCTGTCCGATGTCCGCGGCCAGGAACGCGCCAAACGCGCGCTGGAGATCGCCGCCGCGGGGCGTCATCACCTGCTGATGGTCGGTCCCCCCGGCGCTGGCAAATCCATGCTGTCGGCACGCCTGCCCGGCCTGATGCCGCCCCTGACCGCACGCGAGGCGCTGGAGACCTCGATGGTGCATTCGGTGGCGGGGCTGCTGAAGAACGGCCAGATCTCGCGCCGTGCGCCATTTCAAAGCCCGCACCACACCGCGTCCTCCCCGGCCATCGTCGGCGGCGGCCCCAAGGCCAAGCCGGGAGAGATCAGCTTGGCCCATAACGGCGTGCTGTTCCTGGACGAGCTGCCGGAATTCGACCGCAAGGTGCTGGAAAGCCTGCGCCAGCCGGTCGAGACAGGCGAGGTCTTCGTCAGCCGCGCCAACGCGCATATCCGCTATCCCAGCCGGTTCCTCCTGATCGCGGCGGCCAACCCGTGCCGCTGCGGCTATCTGGCCGATCCGGGCCGGGCCTGTTCGCGCGCGCCGGTCTGCGGCGACAGCTATCTGGGCAAGATCTCCGGGCCGCTGATGGACCGGTTCGATCTGCGGCTGGAGGTGCCGGGCGTCAGCCTGACCGACCTGGACTTGCCGGCGGGCGACACGTCCGCGACGGTGGCGGCCCGCGTCGCGGCGGCCCGCGCGATCCAGGCAAAGCGGTTCCGCAACCATCCCGGCGTGACGGTGAACGCCGATGCGCCGCCACCGCTGCTGGACGCGATCGCCGCGCCCGATGCGGACGGGCGCGCGCTGATCCTGAAGGCGTCGGAAAGGCTGGGCCTGACGGCCCGCGGTTATCACCGCATCCTGCGCAGCGCGCGCACCATCGCCGATCTGGACGGGTCGGACCATGTCCTGACCCGCCACCTGGCCGAGGCGATCAGCTATCGCCTGCCCTTCGTCGCGGGGGGTTAGCCCTTGGCGGCCACGCGCCGCTCGATCGCCTCCCAGATGGCCTCGGCGGCATTGATGCCGTCGAACCGCTCCAGTTCCTGGATGCCGGTGGGAGAGGTCACGTTGATCTCGGTCAGCCAGCCGTCGATGACGTCGATGCCGGTGAAGATCAGGCCCTTCTCGCGCAGCACGGGAGCGATGCGGGTGCAGATCTCGAATTCGCGCTCGGTCAGGCCGATCTTCTCGGCGCGCCCGCCGACATGCATGTTCGACCGGGCCTCGCCCTCCTGCGGGACGCGGTTGATGGCGCCCACGGGTTCGCCGTCGACCAGGATGATGCGCTTGTCGCCCTTGACCACGGCGGGCAGGTATTTCTGCGCGATCATGGGTTCGCGGTTGATGCCCGCGAAGGTCTCCAGCAGGGCCGACAGGTTCGGGTCGCCGGGCTTCAGGTGGAACACCCCCGCCCCGCCATTGCCGTAAAGCGGCTTGACGATGATCTCTCCGTGGCGCGCCCGGAACGCCTTGAAGGCAGCGGGGTCGCGGGCGATCATGGTGGGCGGCGTCAGGTCGGGAAAATCCAGCACCATCAGCTTTTCGGGGCAGTTCCGGACCCAGAACGGGTCGTTGACCACCAGCGTCTGGGGATGCACCCGGTCCAGCAGATGGGTCGAGGTCACGTAACCCATGTCGAAGGGCGGGTCCTGGCGCAGCCAGATCACGTCGAAATCGCCGGCCTCGACCTCGGTCCAGTCGCCGAAGGTGACGTGGTCGCCCTCGGTCCGGCGCAGGGTGACGGGGCGGCCGCGCACGACGATGCGCCCTTCGTCATAGCGCAGCTGATCGACGGTGTACTGGAACAGCCGGTGGCCGCGGGCCTCGGCCTCCAGGCCGATGCGGAACGTGCTGTCGGCGTGGATCGAGACATCCTCGATCGGGTCCATCTGCAAGGCGACATACAGGCTCATGGGGCCCTCCTGAATTTCGGACAAGTTGTGGCCCGCCGCCGGGGCGGATGCAAGCCTGCCTCAGACCTCGCCGAAGGCATTGGGGATCAGCTCCACCCGACCGGTGGCATCCACCAACGCCACGTCGAAACGCATGGAAACCTCGCCCAGGCCCTGTCGGTCGCAATATTCCAGCGCGGCTTGGGTGATCCGGCGCATCTGCGCGGGCAGCAGGTGCAGGGCGGCGTCGGCATGGCTGCGCGACGCCTTGACCTCGACGAAGACCAGGTCGGGACCGTCCTGCACGATCAGGTCGATCTCGGCCCCCTGCCCGCGCCAGCGCGTGGCCAGAACCTGCGCGCCGCGCTGGTGATAGAGGCGCAGGACAGCCTCCTCGGCCAGGCGGCCGGACAGGTCGGCGGTGCGGCCCCGGCCCGCGCGCCTGCCGCCCGGCTCAGTCACGATCCGCCAGCCCAAGCGCCAGCTGATAGACGTCGCGGCGCGGCAGGCCCAGCTCCTGCGCGGCCTCGCGGGCGGCGTCCTTGACGGACATGGTGCGCATATGCGCGCTCAGGACGGCGCGCACGCGGTCCTCGTCCATCTCCACGGCAGAGGGGCGGTCAAGGACCATCACCACCTCGCCCTTCAGCGTGGCCATGCGCGGATCGGCGGACAGGTCGGCAGCGGTGCCGCGGATCACCTCCTCGAACTTCTTGGTCAACTCGCGCGCGACGACGGTGATGCGGGCGGGGTCGATCAGGGCCAGATCCTCCAGCGTGCGGGACACGCGGCGCGGGCTCTCGAACAGGATCAGCGTCGAATCGACCGCCATCCAGCGGCGCAGCCAGGTCTGGCGCGCGGACTGGGTGGCCGGCGGAAAGCCCAGAAACAGGAACCGGTCGCTTGGCAGCCCCGCCAGCGTCAGCGCCGCCAGCGCCGAGGACGGCCCCGGCAGCGCATGGACCCGCGCCCCGGCCTCTGCCGCGTCCAGCGCCAGCCGATAGCCGGGATCGGCCACCAGCGGCGTGCCCGCATCGGAACAGTACGCCACGCTGGCCCCGTCCGACAGCGCCGCCAGCAGCGCGGGACGCGCCCGGTCGCCGTTGTGGTCGTGATAGGACAGGATGCGCCGCCCGCGCAGCGGCACGCCGTGGATGTCCAGAAGATGGCGCAGCACGCGCGTGTCCTCGGCCGCCAGCATGTCAGCGCTGTTCAGCACGTCCAGCGCGCGCAGCGTGATGTCGCGGGCAGCCCCGATGGGGGTCGCGACCAGGTATAGGCCGGGGTCCAGGCGCGCGGCCTCGACATGCGCGGCCAGGCGGCGGGCGGGGTCCTGCCCATGGTTCGGCATAGGGTTCGGCCCATGGTTCGGGGGGTCGCGGCGGTCGGTCATCCTGCCTCCGGTTCCGGTCCGCACGGGGCCGGCGCTGATTGCCAATCGCAAAGACAGGACATAGGCTGCCGCCATCCGCGCGCGTCATAACATAAAGCAGGGAAGTTTCACATGTCAGCCTTCACCACAACCCGGCCTGCGGGTCTGCGCCATGTCCTTTTGAAAGCGGCGACGGTGGTATCGGCCCTGTTTCTGGCCGCGTGCGAGCCGACCGGCGGAACCACGCAGGCCAGCGGCCCCGAGACGGGCCCCCTGATCGACCCGTCCGAACCGGTGCGCGTGGCGCTGCTGGCGCCGGGCGGGACCGGGTCGGACGACCTGGAGTGGCTGGCCCGCAGCCTGAAGAACGCGGCCCGCATGGCCGCGGCCGACGCCCAGGGCGCGACCATCGACCTGCGCGTCTATGACAGCGGCGCATCGACCGAAAGCGCGGTGGCCCAGGCCAACGCCGCCGCCGACGCGGGCGCGCAGATCGTGCTGGGTCCGCTGTTCGCCGACGGCGCCAACGCCGTGGGCAACGCCATGAAGGCGCGCGACATCAACGTGCTGACGTTTTCCAACAACACCCAGGTCGCGGGCGGCAACGTCTTCATCCTGGGCAACAGCTTCGAGAACGTGGCCGACCGCCTGGTCGGGTACGGCATGACGCAGAACAAGCGCAACCTGCTGGTCGTGGCCGAGAACGACGTGGCGGGCCAGCTGGGCGGCCGCGCGATCGAGGCCGCAATCGCCCGCAACGGCGCCCGCATGGCGGGTCGGGTCGACCACCCGGTCTCGATCACCGGGGTCGACGGCGTGGTGCCCCGCATCACCCAGGCCGCGACGTCGGGGTCGATCGACGCGGTGTTCATGACCGCCAACAACCAGGCCGTCCTGCCCTATCTGACCGAACAGCTGGCGGCGGCGGGCGTGCGGTCGCCCGGCACGCAGATGATCGGCCTGACCCGGTGGGACCAGCCTTCGTCGCGTCTAGGCATGCCGCAGCTGGCCGAGGGGTGGTTCGCGATCCCCGACCAGACCCTGCAGCGCCAGTTCGAGGCCCGCTATGCCGGTGCCTATGGCGAGGCGCCCCATCAGCTGGCTTCGCTGGCCTATGACGGGGTGGCGGCGATCTCCTCGCTGGTGCGCAATGGACAGCGCAACGCGCTGACCACCACGGGCCTGACGCAGCGCGCGGGCTTCAACGGCGTGGGCGGCGTCTTCCGCCTGCAGCGCGATGGCACCGTCCAGCGGGGCCTGGCGGTTGCCACCATCCGCGGCGGCCAGCTGGTCGTGCTGGACCCCGCACCGCGCAATTCGCGCGGGCTGGGATCGTGACCGGGGCCGGACGCACCGACCGATGACCATCGTCGCGGCCCGACCCGACCTGGACACCGACCAGCTGCTGGCCCGCCTGGACCGGCAGCTGGCGGGAACCACCGACCCCCGCCAGATCCGCGCGCAGACCGTGGCGATGCTGGCCCTGACGCGATCCGTGACGATGGAGGCGATCGAGGCCGCCTTTGCCACCCATCCCCGCGCCGCGCGCGAGACGGTGCGTGCCATCGCCATGATGACGGATGCGCTGGTCACCGCGGTCCATCACGTGGCGACGACACGCCTGCACCCCCAGCAGTCCTCGTCCGAGACGCAGCGCCTGGCCGTGCTGGCCGTCGGCGGCTATGGCCGGGCCGAGATGGCGCCCTCCTCCGACGTGGACCTGCTGTTCCTAACCCCGTGGAAGATCACCCCCTGGGCGGAAAGCGTCGTCGAATCGATGCTGTACATGCTGTGGGATTTGAAGCTGAAGATCGGCCATTCGATCCGCAGCGTGGACGACTGCCTGCGCCTTGGTGCGGCGGACATGACGATCCGCACCTCGCTGGTGGAACACCGCCTGGTCACGGGCCACGCCCCCCTGGCCGAGGAGCTGCGCACCCGCCTGTGGGCGGAACTGTTCGAGCGGACCATCCCCGAATTCATCGAGGCCAAGCTGGAGGAACGCGCCGCGCGCCACACCCGGCAGGGCGGCCAGCGCTATGTCCTGGAACCCAACGTCAAGGAGGGCAAGGGCGGCCTGCGCGACCTGCAGACGCTGTACTGGATCGCGAAATACATCCACCGCGTCGACCGGGCGGTCGAGCTGGTCGATCTGGGCGTCTTCACCCGCGACGAGCATCTGGCCTTCTGGCAGGCCGAGGATTTCCTGTGGGCGGTGCGCAGCCACCTGCATCTGATCGCGGGGCGGCCGTCGGACGTGCTGTCCTTTGACATGCAGGTCGAGGTGGCGCGGCGCATGGGCTATGTCGACACCACCGCCCGACGCGCGGTCGAGTACTTCATGCAGGACTATTTCCGCCACGCCACCCGTGTCGGAGAGTTGACCCGCGTCTTCCTGACGGAACTGGAGACCCGCCATGTCCGCGCAGCACCCTTCCTGGGCCGCATCTTCCGTCGGCGGCGCAAGATGCGCGCGGGTTTCGTCGATCAGCAGGGTCGCCTGTCCTATGAAACCGAGGCGACCTTTCTGGCCGACCCGCTGAACATCCTGCGCCTGTTCGAGGAGGCCCTGCGCACCGGCGTGCTGATCCACCCCGAGGCGCTGCGCCTGGTGGCCGCGAACCTGGACCGCATCGACGACAAGGTGCAGTCCGACCCCGAGGCGATCCGCATCTTCATGGACCTGCTGCTGCGGCACGGGAACCCCGAACGCGCGCTGCGGCGCATGAACGAACTGGGCGTGCTGGCCGCCTTCATCCCGGAATTCGAACCCGTCGTCGCGATGATGCAGTTCAACCTGTATCACCACTATACCGTGGACGAACATTCCATCCAATGCGTCGCCGCCCTGGCCGAGATCGAGCGCGGCGAACATCCTGAGGACCTTCCGCTGTCCTCGGAGATCATCCAGGCCGGCGTGAACCGGCGGGTGCTGTACCTGGCGACGCTGCTGCACGACATCGGCAAGGGCCGCCCCGAGGATCATTCGATCCTGGGGGCGCGTATCGCGCGGCGGATCGCGGCGCGCTTCGGCTTTGCCCAGGACGACATCGACACGGTCGAATGGCTGGTGCGCCATCACCTGCTGATGTCCGACGTGGCGCAGAAACGCGACATCAGCGACCCGCGCACGCTGCGCGACTTTGCCAAGGCGGTGAAGACCCGCAAGCGGCTGGACATGCTTCTGGTGCTGACCGTCTGCGACATCCGCGGCGTGGGCCCGGGCACCTGGAACAACTGGAAGGCCGCATTGCTGCGCCAGCTGCACCAGGAGACCGCGGCCGCGCTGGAGAATGGGCTGGAGGAGCTGAACCGCGACCGTCGCCAGACCGAGGCGAAACGGTCGCTGCGCCACCTGCTGATCGCCAAGGGTTGGGACGCCCGCACCATCCGCGCCGAACTGGGGCGCCATTACGACGCCTATTGGTCGGGCCTGCAGACCCAGACCCAGGCCGTCTTTGCCGACCTTCTGTCCGGCCTGGGCGCGGACGAGATCCGCATCGACCTGCGCGCCGATCCCGACCGGGATGCGACCCGCGCGGCCTTCGTGCTGTCGGATCATCCGGGCATCTTCTCGCGTCTGGCGGGCGCGCTGACGCTGACCGGGGCGAACGTGGTCGATGCGCGGACCTATACCACGCGGGACGGATATGCGACGGCGGTATTCTGGGTCCAGGACGCGGAGGGCCACCCCTTTGCCGAGGATCGCCTGCCCCGCCTGCGCCAGACCATCCTGCGCACCCTGGCCGGAGAGATCGTCGCCCGCGAGGCCTTTGCCAGCCGGGACAAGCCGAAAAAGCGCAACCGAGAGTTCAAGTTCCCGACCCACATCACCTTCGACAACGAAGGCAGCGACATCTATACCATCATCGAGGTCGACACCCGCGACCGCCCCGGCCTGCTGTACGACCTGACGCGGACGCTGGCCGCGAACCACATCCAGATTGTCAGCGCCGTCATTGCGACCTATGGGGCGCAGGTGGTCGACAGCTTCTACGTCAAGGACATGTTCGGCCTGAAGCTGCACAGCCCCGCGAAACGTGACGGGCTGGAAAAGAAACTGCGCACGGCGATCGCCGACGGCGTGAAACGGGCCGAGGCTGAACAGGCATGAAATCCGGATTGGTGCGGGGGTTCCTCTCCGTTGGGCTATGGACGCTGATCTCGCGCGCGTCGGGTTTCGTGCGCGACATCCTGATGGCCGCCTGGCTGGGCACCGGCGCCGTGGCCGAGGCGTTCCTGATCGCGCTGTCCCTGCCCAACATGTTCCGCCGCTTCTTCGCCGAGGGCGCGTTCAACACCGCCTTCATCCCGATGTTCTCGAAGAAGCTGGACGATCCGGCCGACGCGCAGCGTTTCGCGCGCGAGGCGTTCTCGGGGCTGTTCATGACGGTGCTGGCGCTGACGGCGGTGGCGATGATCTTCATGCCGGGGCTGGTCTGGCTGATGGCGTCGGGGTTCGCGGGCGATGAACGGTTCGACCTGGCGGTCGAATACGGGCGGATCACCTTTCCCTATATCCTGCTGATCTCGATGGCCTCGATGATCTCGGGCGTCTTGAACGCGAACGGCCGCTTTACGGCGGCGGCGGCGGCGCCGGTGCTGCTGAACCTGCTGTTCATCGTGGCGATGGGGCTTGGGCGTTGGCAGGGATGGGACCTGGGCCTGACCCTGGCCTGGGCCACGCCCGTCACCGGGGTGGCGCAGCTGGCGCTGGTCTGGTGGGACGCGCGGCGGACCGGATACACGTTCTGGCCGCACCGCCCGCGCCTGACGCCCGACATGCGCCGCCTGATCGCGGTGGCCCTGCCCGCGGCATTCGCGGGCGGCGTCGTGCAGATCAACCTGCTGGTGGGCCGCCAGGTCGGATCCCGGTTCGAGGGCGCGATCGCCTGGCTGTCCTATTCCGACCGGCTGTATCAGCTGCCTCTGGGCGTGGTGGGCGCGGCGGTCGCGGTCGTCCTGCTGCCCGAACTGGCCCGCCGCATCCGGGCCGAGGACCACGCGGGCGGCCAGTCGGCCTATTCCCGCGCCACGGAATTCGGGCTGTTCCTGACGCTGCCCTCGGCCTTCGCGATCGCGGTGATCGCGGAACCGATGGTCAGCACGCTGTTCGAACGCGGCGCCTTCACCGCATTCGACACGCAGCAGACGGCGGCGGCGCTGATCGTCTATGCCTTTGGCCTGCCGGCCTTCGTGCTGCAGAAGATCCTGCAGCCGCTGTATTTCGCGCGCGAGGATACCAGGACCCCGTTCCGCTTTGCCCTGATCTCGATGGTGGTGAACGCCGTCGCGGCCTTTGGCCTGATGCCGATCTTCGGCTTCCTGGCGGCGGCGCTTGGCACGACCATCGCGGCTTGGATCATGGTGGCGCAGCTGTGGTGGGGCACCCGGTCGATGGGTCAGGCGGCGCGCGCCGATGCGCGCCTGCGCCGGTCGTTCCCGCGCATCCTGCTGGCATCCGCGCTGATGGCCGCCGCCCTGTGGGCGACCCGCGGCTGGCTGGAGGCCGCGGGCCTGGGTCGCGGCGCGGGGCTGGCGATCCTGGTCTTTGGCGGCGCCGCGCTTTATTTCGCGCTGGCCTTTGTCATCGTCGGCTATCGCCCGTCGGAACTGCGCGCCGCCGTCCGGCGCGGTTAACGCTGGCGCAGCTGCGCCAGCGCGCGGGCCATGCCCCCGTCGACCAGCACGAAGGACAGCGCGAACCCGAACCCAAAGCCCGCGATCTCGGCGATCCAGCCCAGGCCCGCGCCGCCGAAGATCAGGCCGAAGACCAGCTGGAACAGCAACAGCATGCCGATCAGCGTGAAGGCCCGCATCCGGTTCGCGTTCTCTGCCGCCAGCCGCGTCCAGATCAGGAAGGTGAACGCCCCCACCAGCCCATAGACCGCCGGATAGCCGCCGATCAGCGGCGCGGACCGCGCGCCCACCGCCTGGATGATCGCGGCATAGACCAGCGCACCGCCGATGGCCGACCCGAAATACAGCGCCAGCACCGCCCAGGGGCGGAAGTTCTGCGCGACCATGTTCCCCAAAGCCAGCGTGAAGACCACGACGAACAGCGCATGCATGGCGTTGACATGGATGAACACGAAGCTGAGGAACCGGTACATCTGTTCCAGATCGAACGCCCCCAACGTCCAGGCCCGCTGCGCCAGTTCGGGCGGAAACGCCGCCATGCGGATCGCGGACAGGCGCAGGCCCACGCCCTCGGCCCCGCCGATCAGGCCCGCGCCGCCCAAGGCAAAGACCGCCTCGGAGGCGATGACGGGCACGGTCAGCAGCCAGATCACGGGCGGCAGCGGGTTCAGCGGCGATTCAGGCAGGCTTGATCGCATGGGGTTTCCTTGGGTTGCGAAGGCACCGGTCAACCGCTAAGCCAGCGGGCAGGAAATTCCAAGGCAGGCCGCTCATGTCCGACCCGATCAACGCCCAGTTCCGCCCACGCATCTTTTCCGGCATCCAGCCGTCGGGCGGGCTGACGCTTGGCAACTACCTTGGCGCGCTCAAGCGGTTCGCGGCCCTGCAGGGCCCGGACGCGCAGACGATCTACTGCATCGTCGACCTGCACGCGATCACCGTCTGGCAGGACCCCCAGATCCTGCTGTCGCGCACGCGCGAGGCGGCGGCGGCCTTCATGGCGTCGGGCGTGGACCCCGCGCAGTCGATCCTGTTCAACCAGTCCCAGGTCAGCGCCCATGCCGAGATGGCGTGGCTGTTCAACACGGTCGCGCGCGTGGGCTGGATGTACCGGATGACCCAGTTCAAGGACAAGGCCGGCAAGAACGCCGAGAACGTCAGCCTGGGCCTTCTGGCCTATCCGGCGCTGATGGCGGCCGACATCCTGACCTATCAGGCGACCGCCGTCCCGGTCGGAGAGGATCAGAAGCAGCACCTGGAACTGACCCGCGACATCGCGGCCAAGTTCAACCACGATTACGGCGTCACGCATTTCCCGATCACCGAACCGCTGATCGAAGGCGTGGCCACCAAGGTCATGTCCCTGCGCGACGGCTCCAAGAAGATGTCGAAATCCGATCCGTCGGATGCCAGCCGCATCAACCTGACCGACGACGCCGACACCATCGCCCAGAAGATCCGCAAGGCGCGCACCGATGCCGACCCCCTGCCCGGCCAGATGGACGGTCTGAAGGACCGCCCCGAGGCGCGCAACCTGATCAACATCTATGCCGCCCTGACGGACGAGACCCCCGACCAGGTCCTGGCCCGGTTCGAGGGTCAGGGCTTCGGCGCGTTCAAGCCCGCCCTGGCCGAGGTCGCGGTCGAGGCGCTGTCGCCCATCACCCGGCGCATGTCCGAATACATGGCCGACCCCGCCCAGATCGACGCGATCCTGGCCGACGGTTCCGACCGCGCGGCGGCCGTCGCCATGCCGATCCTGGAGCGGACCAAGGACATCATGGGCCTGCTGCGCACCCGCGGCTGAGGCCCCTTGGCCGCAAGGGGGTTGCGCCAGCGGCCTCTTTGCGGCTATCAGCCCGACACGTGCATGGACCCGGTGAGATTCCGGGTGGCTCTTCCGGCCGCCGATCCGCCGGACAATTCGAACCTTGACACTTGACTGTCGGACCGCAGGCCACGACGGCAGGGTCAGGAACGGATGACACATGTTTTCACTGACGACCTACAAGAACGAATGGCTGGGCAACATCAGGCCCGACCTGCTTTCAGGCCTTGTCGTGGCCCTGGCGCTGATCCCCGAGGCCATCGCCTTTTCCATCATCGCGGGCGTGGACCCCAAGGTGGGGCTGTATGCCAGCTTCTCGATCGCGGTCATCACCGCGATCACCGGCGGGCGTCCCGGCATGATCTCGGCCGCGACGGCGGCGACGGCGGTGCTGATGATCACGCTGGTGCGCGATCACGGGCTTGAATACCTGCTGGCGGCCACCGTGCTGGCCGGCCTGATCCAGATCGGCTGCGGCCTGGCCGGTCTGGGACGCTTCATGCGCTTTGTCTCGAAATCGGTGATGACCGGGTTCGTGAACGCGCTGGCGATCCTGATCTTCATGGCGCAGCTGCCCGAACTGGACCTGTCCGCACCCGGCGTGACCTGGTTCACCTACGTGCTGGTCGCGGCGTCGCTGGCGATCATCTACCTGTTCCCGCGCATCACCAAGGCGATCCCGTCGCCGCTGGTCACCATCGTCGTGCTGACCGGTCTTGCGATGACCTTCGGATGGGACGTGCGCACGGTGGGCGACATGGGCGCGCTGCCCGACACGCTGCCGATGTTCCTGATCCCCGACATCCCGCTGACGCTGGAGACGCTGCAGATCATCCTGCCCTATTCCATCGCGGTCGCCATCGTGGGCCTGCTGGAAAGCCTGATGACCCAGAACCTGGTGGACGAGCTGACCGACACGCGCAGCAACCGCAACCAGGAATGCATCGGCCAGGGCCTGGCCAACACCGCCACCGGCTTCATCGGGGGCATGGCGGGCTGCGCCATGATCGGACAGTCGATGATCAACGTCAAATCCGGCGGGCGGGGTCGGCTGTCGTCCTTCACCGCCGGGGTGGCGCTGCTGATCCTAGTGGTGGGTCTGGGCGATCTGGTCAGCCGCATCCCCATGCCGGCGCTGGTCGCGATCATGATCATGGTGTCCATCGGCACCTTCAGCTGGTCGTCGCTGGCCAACCTGCGCACCCATCCGCGCTCGTCGTCGGTGGTGATGCTGGCAACCGTCGCCACGGTCGTCTGGACCCACAACCTGGCCATCGGGGTGCTGGTGGGCGTGCTGCTGTCGGGGATCTTCTTCGCCGCCAAGATCGCACAGCTGTTCCGCGTGACCTCGACCCTGTCGGCGGACGGCCGCAGCCGGACCTATGTCGTCGAGGGGCAGATGTTCTATGCCTCGGTCGAGGATTTCATGGCCGCGTTCGACTTTGCAGAACCGCTGGATCATGTCACCATCGACGTCAGAGGGGCGCATATCTGGGACATCAGCTCGGTGCAGGCGCTGGACATGGCGATCCTGAAGTTCCGGCGCGACGGCGCGCAGGTGCAGCTGATCGGCATGAACGCCGCCTCGGAGACGCTGGTCGACCGGCTTGCCATCCATGACAAGCCCGGCGCCCTGGACAAGCTGACGGCGCATTAGAGGGGGAGCCGGCACATGAACGACAAGATCATCGCCCTGGTGGACGGCTCGGTCTACGCGGCCTCGGTGTGCGAACATGCGGGCTGGCTTGCGGCGCGCAGCGGCATGCCGGTCGAACTGCTGCACGTCCTGGGCCGCAGGTCCCCCGCCCCGTCGCAGGACCTGTCCGGCACGATCCGCCTTGGCGCACGCAGCGCCCTGCTGGACGAGCTGGCAAGCCTTGACGAACAGCGCGCGCGCCTGGCGAACGCCCAGGGCCGCGCCCTGCTGGAGGATGCGCGCAACCTGACCCTGGGCGCCGGCGCCGCGCGGGTCGAGACGCGCCTGGAACAGGGCGACCTGATCGCCCATGCGACCGGCAAGGCCGCAGGCCCCGCCCTGATCGTGATCGGCAAGCGCGGAGAGGCCGCCGATTTCGCGGCCGACCATCCCGGATCGAACCTGGAACGCGTGGTCCGCGCGGCCAAGGTGCCGGTCCTGGTCGCCGCCCGCGCCTTCCGCCCCATCGCCAGCGTGATGCTGGCCTTTGACGGCGGGGCGTCGGCGATGAAGGCGGTCGATCACGTGGCCTCCAGCCCGGTCTTCGACGGGCTGCGGATCGAGGTGGCGATGGCCGCCCCGGCCAACCGCGAGGCGCAGGTCCAGCTGGAGGAGGCGATCCTGCGCCTGCGCGCCGCCGGCCGCGATGCGCGCGCCGAACTGCTGGACGGCAGCGCCGACAGCGCGCTGATCGCACGGATCGAACAGCAGGATCACGACCTGCTGGTCATGGGGGCCTATGGGCACAGCCGCATCCGCCGGTTGATCATCGGATCGGTCACCACGCGCATGCTGATCGATTCCCGCAGATCCGTGCTGCTGTTCCGCTGACCCGTAAATAAACAGTTAACAGCGCACAAATTTACAGCCTCCAGTTGCAGATCCGACGCGGACGCCGGCCTCCGGCCCCCGCGTCGGATCAACCCTGACCGGCCCTGCACAACGTGCAATGTGAACCGGAAAGTTCATAGGTTAATCAACGAATTGCACGATGTGCGAGATTGGTCTCCAAACCGGTCTTCACGCGTGGCGTGTGCGTGGATTATGTTGACAACCGTGGCCATGCGGGCGTAACGCCGTTTATACAAAGTTAACAAGAATCGTTTTCAAGAGGGATGACTGTCATGGCCACGATCTTTGGCAGCTATGATGGCGATGGCGCGACCATTCTTCAGGGCAACTCTTCGGAAGACACCCAGAACGTCACGTTGTCAGACTGGGCGTTCAGCCGGCAGACAGGACCCTGTGACGACCGCAGCGTGTACGACATCAGCATGAAGGGCGGCGACGACACGCTGGAGGGCGGAAACCTGTTCGGCCAAGGCGCCCGCGTCGCCTTCGGCCAGGTCGACATGGGCACCGGCGACGATATGGCCCATCTGTCGCGCACCACCTTCGAGACGATCTCTACCGGCGACGGCGACGACACGCTGAAGCTGGAGCAGTCGTTCGGCGCGCGCGTGGACCTTGGCAAGGGCGACGACGTCCTGTGGTTCGACATGAAGCCGGACCACAGCCTGTCGGATGCCGACAAGATGCGCAGCGGCGCCAAGCTGGACGGCGGCAAGGGTCAGGACACGCTGAACCTGGGCGGGGAGTGGACGCTGACCTTGTCCAGCGGCAACGTCACCATGGACACCGACGGCGACGGCAAGGCCGACCTGGTCACCAACGTCTACAGCGACAGCGACATCGGCTCGATCCTGGCCTATCCGCGCATCCTGCAGGGCACGGTCTCCTATGGGACGATGACGCTTCGCGACGGATCGACGGTGGCATCACGGTCGGGCTTTGCCAATTTCGAGGCGATCAACGCGGTCTGCTTCACCGCCGGCACGCTGATCGACACCCCCCGTGGCGCGGTCCCGATCGAGACCCTGCGCCAGGGCGACACGGTCATCACCCGCAACGGCCCCAAGGCCCTGGCCTGGATCGGTTCGCGCAGGCTGGATGCGGTCGATCTGGCAGGGAACCCCAAGCTGCTGCCGATCCTGGTGCCGGCCGGCGCCTTCGGCAACGGCCTGCCCCTGCGCGACATCCGCTTTTCGCCCCAGCACCGCGTCGTCATCCGCTCGGCCATCGCCGAGACGATGTTCGGCGCCCCCGAGGTGCTGGTCGCGGTCAAGCAGCTGATCGGCGTGAACGGCATCGACGTGGACGGCGACGCCCGCAGCGTCCAGTACCTGCACCTGATGTTCGCAGACCACCAGATCCTGTCGGTCGAGGGGATCGAGGCCGAAAGCCTGTTCCCCGGGCGTCAGGCGCTGACTTTTCTCAGCCAGGACCAGCTGTCCGAACTGCGCGCGATTTTCCCCGATTTCGAGGCGATGACCGAGACCGATCCGGCCATCCCGTTCCTGAAGGGTCGCGAAGGACGCTCGCTGGCCGCCCGCCACGCCCGCAACGACCGCCCGCTGTATTCGTAAGGACCGGCCTGCGGTCATTGGACAGGCCCAGCATGTCGGCAACGGCAAGGCTGGGCCGCTTGGGATCATGACACTCCACACCGACCTGCCCCCCGCCCTGCTGCGCCGCACCGATGTCACCGTCGGCAGGCACGCGGCCCGGCCCGACCTGATCGTGCCGTTGGCCCGCCAGATGCACCGGGAAAGCCTGTTCGCGGACCTGCCCTTCGACCAGCCGCAGGTGGAACGCCTGCTGGCACAGGTCCATGACAACAGCGGTTATCACGGTGCCGTCGTCGTATCGCTGGAGGCCGAGCCGGTGGCCTTTGCGCTGTTCGCGTTCGAACCGATGCGGACCCATTCCGCCAGCTGGATCACGGTGATCCACACGGCGCATCTGCGCAGCGACATCCGCGACACCGCCACCGGGTCCGCCGTCTGGCAGCGGGTGATGCTGGCCGTGCGCGGCTGGTCCGCGCCGCGCGGGGTCCGGGGCATCCAGGTTGGCCTGGGTCTTGGCGTTGCCGTTCCGCGGATGGACGCGCTGCTGACCGCGGATGGCGCCACGCCCCTGGGCAGCGCTTTCTTCAGTCGGCTGTAATGTCCGCGCGGGCCCCACGGCTGAACCCCCGCCTGTCGTCACTGTCTGACCTGCACCTGAACCGTGCCGAGACGCGGCTCCAGACCGGCCCCGTCCAGCGCCATGCCTGGCGTGCGCGGCGCGTGACCCTGGCCGGGACGCAGCCGGGCGGCCTACCCCTGTCGCTGGACCTGGACGGTCCGCTAGCAATCGCCGTCCAGCAGGCGGTCGAGCTGCTGGACAACCGCGATGCGTTTTCCTGGGTCACGCCCTTCCACCGCGCCTGGCTGCGGGCGACCGACGCCCCGGTCCGGGGCCGCGCGCGGGCGATCAATCACGGCCTGCACCGCCTGGATGGGGCGGCGCTGCGCATGCTGGATGACCGCCGGGTGCAGGTGCTGGACGACGACGGCACCCCCCTGGGCATGATCGACGCGCTGAACCCGGCCATGCCGGTCGAGGGTTGGGCGCGTCGCTGCCTTGGGCTGCTCTGCGCGACATCGGCCCTGCGGCACGTGATGGTGACAGGGCCGGCGCATCTGCCGCTGGCCGTTGCGGCGCTGGCCCTGGTGCCCGGCCTGACGGTGCATCACCCCGCGGCGGGCTGGCCCATGGCGGCGATGCAGGCGCTTGACCTTGGCGCGGCGTTCCGGCCAGCGCAGCTGTCGGATGCGGCACCCGATGCGCCGCGGCTGGATGCGATCGTCGCCGGGGCCGATGACGACTGGCTGCACGGTCCGGAGGCGCTGGCGCGCATCCGCCACGCCGGGCGGCGCCTGTCGGGCGACGGCGGCGTCCTGCTGATCCATGGAACGGGCCCCCTGCCCGCGATCCGCGACCTGCTGCAGGCCGCGTTTCCCGCAGTCCACGCGGTCCTGGACGGCGATGCGACGTTCCTGGTCGCGACCAAGGCGCGGCTGGACCTGGGCGTCGCCCATGCCCGCGTGCAGGCCATCGTGAACCGCACCGATCAGCAGCCGCTGCTGGCGGCGGGCTGCACGGGTTGGCAGACGGTTCCCCGGTCATGACGGTCGCGACATCCGTGGCGCAGCGGCCGCGCATCCTGTTTCTGCACCTGTCCGGCCCCGGCCAGTTCGAGTTCCTGGGCCGCTGGCTGGCGGGCCAGGGCTGGGACGTCACCTTCATGCATGGCGGCATCGACGCCGNCCCTGCCCATGACGGCATCCGCACCCGCCGATTCGCGCTGCGCGACACCACGATCCCCACGGGCGATCCGCGTCACATCCTGGACCATGCCGCACAGAACTGCCGGGGCGCGACCGAGCTGATGTTCCGCATGCGCCATTCCGAAGGCTATGTCCCGGACGTCGTGGTGGCCCATGCGGGCTGGGGCGTGGGACTGGGGGTCAAGCTGGTCTGGCCGGACTGCACCTATGTCGCCTATCACGAATGGTATTACACCGACCGCAACTGGGACAAGCGCCGGGCGGAAAAGCCCGCCGACCTGGCGGTGATGATCTCGGACCGGATGCGCAACCTGCCGATCACCGGCGAATTCGACCTGGCCGATGCCAGCTGGTGCCCGACGCTGTTCCAGGCCAGCCGCTTTCCCCCGGTGCTGCGCCGCCAGATCACCGTGATGCCCGATGGGGTCGATTGCGACCTGCACCGCCCCGACCCGCAGGCGCGCATCGATTTCGACTGGCTGCGCCTGCCCGCCGACCGCCCCGTGATCACCTATGCCACCCGCGGGATGGAGCCGTTGCGCGGCTTTCCGCAATTCCTGCGCGGCGTCGCCCGCCTGCAGGCGCGGCGTGACGACTTCGACACGGTGATCCTGGCCAATGACAGCGTGTCCTATGGCCGACCGCTGGCGCGCGGCGACAGCTGGTGGCTGCGGATGATCGACCAGCTGGACCTGGATCACCGCCGCATCCACGTGAACGCCATGCGCCCGCGCGATGAATATGTCCGCACGCTGCAGGCCTCGCACGCGCATGTCTATTTCACCGAGCCCTTCGTCACCTCCTGGTCCCTGTCCGAGGCGATGGCCACCGGATGCCTGGTGATCGGATCGAACACCGCCCCGGTGCGCGAACTGGTCCGCGACATGGAGAACGGCCTGATCGTCGACATGGACGACGCGGACGAGGTCGCGGACGCGATGGCCTGGGTGCTGGACAATCCGGGTGACGCGGCCGAGCTGCGCCGCGCCGCGCGCCGGACGATCCTGGCCGATCACGATGCGGCGCGGGTGTTTCCGGCCAAGGATGCATGGCTGCGCGCAGCCATCGGCGCGCCGGTCCACTGACCTTGTTGGACAAATTGCCGCGCGACCCCGCGTCGCCGTCGAAAAGGCTCGCAATCGGGCGTGAACCGTTCCAACATGGGGACTGTTGACGGTGGATGACGGGTCACGGGGTGCCGCCCCGGCCTGACCTTCCCGCCAGGTCAGAACCCAAGCGCGAAGGCACTGATGAGACGAGACGTCAACCCGATCCACGCCACCCTTCTGCAGACCAGACTTGAGGAGATCGCCCAGGGATTCGGTGCCGTGTCGCAGCCGCTCGGCGCGGCCATGAGCCATGGCGCGCTGTCGTCGGGCAAGCGGTTCCGCGGCATGCTGATGTTGCTTGCGGCAGAGGCCTCGGGCGGGGTCTGCGACACGATCGTCGACGCCGCCTGCGCGGTCGAGATGGTGCATGCCGCATCGCTGATCTTCGACGACCTGCCCTGCATGGACGATGCCGGGCTGCGCCGCGGCCAGCCCGCGACCCATGTGGCGCATGGCGAAAGCCGTGCCGTGCTGGGCGGCATCGCCCTGATCACCGAGGCAATGGCCCTGCTGGCCGGTGCGCGCGGCGCGTCGGGCACGGTGCGGGCGCAGCTGGTGCGGATCCTGTCGCGGTCCCTGGGGCCGCAGGGCCTGTGCGCCGGCCAGGACCTGGACCTGCACGCGGCCAAGAACGGCGCGGGGGTCGAACAGGAACAGGACCTGAAGACCGGAGTGCTGTTCATCGCCGGGCTGGAGATGCTGGCCGTGATCAAGGAGTTCGACGCCGAGGAGCAGACCCAGATGATCGACTTTGGCCGTCAGCTGGGCCGGGTGTTCCAGTCCTATGACGACCTGCTGGACGTCGTGGGCGACCAGGCGGCTCTTGGCAAGGATACCGGTCGCGATGCGGCGGCCCCCGGCCTGCGGCGCGGCCTTCTGGCCGTGTCAGACCTGCAGAACGTGTCCCGTCATTACGAGGCCAGCCGCGCCCAACTGGACGCGATGCTGCGCAGCAAGCGCCTTCAGGCTCCGGAAATCGCGGCCCTGCTGGAACGGGTTCTGCCCTACGCCGCGCGCGCCTAGACGTGATGCGGCCGGGTCCAGAGGCCCTGCCGCGACACGCCCGCCCCCGGCAGGCGTGATCGCGCGACATCCCAGCCCCCGACGCCCAGCAGGCCGATCTTGGCAGCCTTGGACGTGCTGATCCGCTGGCGATAGGCCTGCGGCCCGCTCTTGCGGATGCGCAGCCCGATGGCGCGATAGATCCGTAGCGCGGCGGCGATGGACCAGGCGCAGCGCGGTGGCAGATCCGCCAGACCCACCCGCGCCGACGCGTAATAGGGTTCCGCCGCATCCAACAGCCGGAGGATCACTGTGTACAGCTCCGGCGACGGCACCGGCCCGTCGATCCGCGCGCCCGCCTGGTCCAGCCAGTCCCCCGGCAGATAGCACCGCCCGATGCGCGCATCGTCGATCACGTCGCGCGCGATGTTGGTCAGCTGGAACGCCAGCCCCAGGTCGCAGGCGCGGTCCAGGACAGGATCGTCGCGCACGCCCATCACGCGGGCCATCATCACGCCGACGATGCCTGCGACGTGATAGGAATATTCCAGCACGTCATCCAGCGTGCGATAGTCGCGCGCCTCGACATCCATCGCGAAGCCTTCGATCAGGTCCATGGGCCAGGCCTGCGGGAAATCATGCCGCCGCGCCACCGCGCGCAGCGCGGCAAAGGGCGGGGTCACCGGACCGTCGCCCTGCAGGGCCGCCAGCGTGTCGACGCGCAGGCCGTCCAGCCGCGCCTGCGGGTCGTTCACCGCCTCGGGGCGGCTGCCCAGGGCCTGACCGTCGATCACGTCATCCGCGTGGCGGCACCAGGCATAGAGCATCACCGTGTCGTCGCGGATGCCCGGCGGCATCAGCTTGGCCGCCGTGGCAAAGCTTTGCGACCCTTGGGTGATCGCCTCGGTCGAGGTCAGGACCAGATCGCTCATGCGCCCGCCAGGTCGGACAGCATCACCTGGGCCGTGGCCTTGGCCGAGCCCACGACGCCCGGAATGCCCGCGCCCGGATGGGTGCCCGCGCCGACCAGATAGAAGTTGCGGATCGTCTTGTCGCGGTTGTGCGGCCGGAACCACGCGGATTGCGTCAGGATCGGCTCGACCGAGAAGGCGCTGCCGTGATGGGCGTTCAGTTCGCTGGCGAAATCGGCGGGCGTGAAGATGCGCGTCGTGGTCAGGTTGGCGCGCAGGTTCGGGATCAGCCGCTCCTCCAGGGACGCCAGGATGCGGTCGGCATAGCGCGGCCCCTCGACCGCCCAATCGATCTCGGCGCGGCCCAGATGCGGCACGGGGGCCAGCACGTAATGCGTGGACATGCCCGGAGGCGCCATGTCCGGATCGGTCGTGCAGGGCGAATGCAGGTACAGCGAGAAATCCTCGGCCAGCTTCGGGCCCTTGAAGATCTCGTTGACCAGCTCCCTGTAGCGGGGGCCGAACAGGATGGTGTGATGCGCGATGTCCTTGGGCGCCTCGCGCAGACCGAAATGCAGCACGAACAACGACATGGACCAGCGCTTGCGGTCCAGCGATTTCGCGCGGCTCTGCCCGCGGGCCGTGTGGCCCAGCAGGTCGCGATAGTTGTGCATGACGTCGCCGTTGCTGGCGACCATGTCGGCCCTTAAAGACCGCCCGTCCGCCAGGGTGACGCCCGTGGTCCGCGCGCCCTCGGTCTCGATCCGGGCGACCTTGGCGTTCAGCATCATCTGGCCGCCAAGCCGTTCGAACAGCGCGACCATGCCCGCGACCAGCTGGTTGGTGCCGCCCTTGGCGAACCAGACCCCGCCGCGCCGCTCCAGCGCGTGGATCAGCGCATAGATCGAGCTGGTCGAGAAGGGATTCCCGCCCACCAGCAGCGTGTGATACGAAAACGCCTGCCGCAGATAGGGGTCCTTGATGAAGGTCGCGACCTTGGCATGGACGGACTTATAGGCCTCCAGCTTCATCAGCGCGGGCGCGGCCTTGAGCATCTGGCCCAGCTTGAGGAAGGGCACGGTGCCCAGCTTGACGTAGCCCTCCTGATACACCTCCTCCGCGTAATCACGGAAGCGGCGGTATCCTTCCAGGTCGTCCGGGTTGAACTGGGCGATCTGGCGCTCCAGCTGATCGGCCTCGTTCACGTAATCGAAGACCTTCCCGCCCGGCCACATCAGTCGATAGAAGGGCGACACCGGCATCAGCGTCACGTCGCGCGCCATGTCCTGCCCGGTCAGCGCCCACAGCTCCTTGAGCGCATCGGGGTCGGTGATGACGGTCGGGCCCGCGTCGAAGACATGGCCCTGATCGTGCCAGACATAGGCGCGCCCGCCGGGCTTGTCCCGGGCCTCGACCAGGGTGGTGGCGATGCCCGCGGACTGCAGGCGGATGGCCAGGGCCAGCCCGCCAAAGCCTGCGCCGATCACGATGGCGGTCTTGGCCGCGGGCGAATGGGCGTTCATGCGTTTTCCTTCAGCAGGGGACGTTCGGGCAGGCAGCGGATGGCCGTGCCAAGGGGAATGGGAGGCTTGCCGGTCACGATGCGCAGCTGATCCGCCATGCTCAGCCGGCCGGCATAGAACCGTTCGATCAGTCCATGCGGCATGCGGTAGAACCGCTGCAGCAGGGTATAGCGCCGGTCGGGCGCGCAGCCGCGGAACAGCATCCGGTTCAGCAGCCGCAGAAAGCGGTCGCGGCGTGCCCGGTCGATCGCGTAATCGCGGATGGCGCCGCGCAGCGCGTCGGTGCCGGGCGGCCCGGACAGGCCCGCCACCACGTCCGCCACCTGCGCCGCATAGGGCAGCGAATAGCCGGTGACCGGGTGAAAGAACCCCGCGCGCAGTCCCACAGGAACGGGCCCCGCCGCGTGATCGGCCCAGAAGCCCGCCGCGTCATGGGCCAGCGCAATGGGCAGGATGCCGCGTTCGCGCCGGACCTCGGCCCCGGTCCAGCCCTGCTGGCGGGCATAGTCGTGGGACGCCGCCGCCAGCGCGTCGTCGTCCAGATCGCCGCCATCGGAATAGCGCGTGTCCTCGATCAGGATGCGCGTCGGAGAGAAGGGCAGCAGATAGATGAAGCGGTACCCGTCCTGCTGGGTGACGGTCGCGTCCATGATCATCGGGCGGGGCACGCCGTGGGGGCGGTCGGTCTCGATCTCGACGCCCACGAATTTCTGGAAACCCACGGTCAGATGCCGCGACGGCTGCGCGCCGCGCCCGTCCAGCACCGCGCCCGCCTCGATCCGGGCGCCGCAGGATAGTGTCGCCCCCTGCGCATCCAGCAGGGCGATGTCGCTGTTCCAGCGGATCTCGGCGCCCGACCGGACCACCGCATCCGCCAGCGCCGCCCCGTCCAGCGACCCGTAACCGGTGGCCAGCCGCCGGGCATGGCGGGGAAAGCGCACCTCCTGGTCGGGCCAGTTGGCGCGGCGCAGGGGCTTCAGCCGCGCCAGCCAGTCCGGCGACAGATCGGGGTCGTGGCAGGACCAGGTATGGCCGTCTGACGGTCCCGCGGCATGGTCCAGCAACAGCACCCGCAGGTCGGGCCGCGCCGCGCGCAGCGCCAGGGCGATCAGCCCGTTCGCAAGGCCCGCCCCTGCCAGCAGCACGTCATGGGTCACGTGCGCTCCTGCGCCTCGGCCCGCAGTACGCCCGACGTCTTCAGGTCCTGCTTCAGCTTGTCGACCGGGGGCGCATAGATGAAGCCGAAGCTGACGCAATGGTCGCGCCCCTCGACCGCGTGGTGCAGGCGGTGCGCCTGATACAAGCGGCGGGCATAGCCCTTGCGCGGAACATAGCGGAACGGCCAGCGCTGATGCACCAGCCCGTCATGCAGGACGAAATAGATCAGCCCATAGACGGTCATGCCCAAGGCGATCCACCACAGGACCGGCGCCCAGATCCAGCCCACCGTGAACAGCACCGTGGCGATCACCGCAAAGACCAGGCCGTACAGGTCGTTCTTTTCCAGCGCGTGGTCGTGTTCCTCGTGGTGGGACTTGTGCCAGCCCCAGCCCAGGGGGCCGTGCATGATCCAGCGGTGGACGGAATAGGCCGTCAACTCCATCACCAGCACGGTGGCGACGACGATCAGGAAATTGGTCATGCGGTGTCCCCCTTGGTGCGGGTGCTGGGCAGGCGCCACCAAGGCACCGTTGGGTGCAGGTGGTGTTCGTGATGATAACCGCCAAAATGAAAGCAGGTCAGCAGCGACACGGGGTCGCTGATCCGCGACGACCGCGCATTATGGCGGTCCGGGAACGCGTCGTGGCCGGGGCGGTGCGGCAGCCAGGTGCCGAACACGAACAGCTGGATCGACGCCAGGATCGACGGCAGCGGCCAGAAGACCACGTACATCCAGCGATCCCCCAGGATCAGCGCATAGACCGTCACGATGACGGGCAGCAACAGCCCCTCGCGCCAGCCGAAATAGGTGCCGATGAAGCGGGCGTACCAGCGGACCGGGCCGCCATGGTCGAAATCGGGGTCGTCGTCGGTTCCGGCATGGCGGTGATGGGCCATGTGCTTGACGATCATCTTGCGCCACGAAAATCCGGCATACAGCCACAGGACAAGCTGGCCCATCGCCGCATTGGCGCGCGGACGCCCCGGCACGACCGACCCGTGCATCGCGTCATGCGCGATGATGAAAAGTCCGACCGACAGCCAGGTTAGCCCCAGGAAATTCGCGACCGCCAGGATGGGATGCGCCGCCGCGTCCAGAAACCACAGCGCATGCACATGCAGGGCCAGCCACGCAGCGATGATGCCGCCCGAGACGATCAGGCTTGTGGCGGTCAGATCTGCCTTGGGCAGGGCATGTGCGCTCATCTTGTCCCCCGGACCGGCGATCCGCGCAGACTACAGTCCCGCATCGCCGGTTTCCATCCCCGTTGCTTGCGACCATTGGCCACCCGGCCCCGGCACCAGCAAAGGCGCGCGGCGCAGCGCCGCAAGGTCGCCCGATCCGGTGCAGAACATCGCGATGCGCAGCTGGGTCACGACGTCGGACAGGTGATCGGACAGGGCCTCGGCGCTGTGGCGCGCGGCGGGCAGCGCGCGGGCCGCCTGCCCCACGAGGTCCGCGCCAAGGCGGATGGCCCGCGCGGCGTCCAGCCCGTGACGCACCCCGCCCGACCCGACCAGAACCTGGTCCGGCCCCATCATCGGCGCGATCGCGCGCAGCGACGCGGTCGTGGGGATGCCCCAGTCGTGGAACGGCGCCGCCAGCGCCTGCAGGCGGTCGGGACCGCGTTCGGCCTCGACACGCGCCCAACTGGTGCCGCCGGCGCCGGCGACGTCCAGGATCGTCACGCCCGCGTCGATCAGACGACGTGCCACGGGCGCCGACAGCCCCGCACCGACCTCCTTGACGCCCAGGGGGACCGGCAGGCTGGTGGCGAGTTCCTCGATCCGCGGCAGCAGGGCCGCAAAATTGCGGTCGCCCCCCTCCTGGATCGCCTCCTGCAGCGGGTTCAGGTGCAGGATCAGCGCATCGGCCTGGATCATGTCCACCGCGCGCTGCGCCTGCGCCACGCCAAAGCCATAATTCAGCTGGACCGCGCCGATATTGCCCAGGATCGGAATCTGGGGCGCACGCGCCCGCAGGCTGGCGCCCAGGCCGCCATTGCCGCCCGTCTCGACCGCGATGCGCTGCGATCCGACGGACAGGGCGATGCGGTGATGGGCACAGGCCTCGGCGATGTGCAGGTTGATGCGTTCCGCCTCCTCTGGACCGCCGGTCATGGCCGAGATCAGCAGCGGCGCCCCCAGGCTGCGCCCCAGGAACCGCGTTCCCGTGTCGACGGCATCCATGTCCAGATCGGGCAGCGCCTGATGCAGGAACCGGACCTGGTCGAACCCGCTGTCCAGCCGGTCCTGCGCCCCGCGGCCTTCGGTGACGATGCGCAGGTGATCCGACTTGCGACGAGAGATTTCGGTCATGTCCTGCCATCCGGTTGCGTCATCCGACTATCGCGTCAATGCCTTCCGGGTTCCAGCCCCAGTTCCAAGAGGACGAACTGTCGCGTGCCACGGCCCGGCGCCGTCGAACCCCTTGGACGGCGCCGCACGGCGATCTGCAAAAAGGGGCCAGAAAGCCCCTTGCCCCCCCTTGGCGACATCCATATACGGGTCGGCGGAGACGTGGCCGAGTGGTCGAAGGCACACCCCTGCTAAGGGTGCAGGCCCGAAAGGGTCTCGAGGGTTCGAATCCCTTCGTCTCCGCCACCATAACGCAGGTTTTTCCTAGGAAATCAACTGCTTGGTGACAGTTCGAGCAGCCACAGGGTGACACAAAAGGCGACACACCGTGGTCTTACTGTTCCAATCAGGGGCGTTCCGCTTGTCAGCCAAGTACATCCAGAAGAAGGGCAACGTCTGGTATTTCCGCCGCCGTGTGGCTGTGGGATATGAGGGTTTGCACAGGGATGCCAAGGGCAGGCCACAATCGGAGCTGTTCTTTTCCCTTAAGACGAGCGACCAGCTAGAGGCAGTTAAGAGGGCAAATGAACATGCCCGTAGGCAGGACGCCCTGTGGGCCAATCACCGTAGTAATGGGTCTGTTGCGGCCATTGACCCCAAGGCCGCTCTCGGACGCCTAGAGGCTGCTGGTCTGAAGCTCGAACTGAATAGCCCCGATTTTCTTAGACGGCTTCGCGTCTCCTCATCTGCCGCCGTTCGAAGTCGGCAGGCGACAGCATCCCGTTCCTCGCATGCTTTCGCTTCGGATTGTAGAACATCTCGATGTAGTCGAACACGTCCTGTCTTGCGTCTTTGCGTGTCCGGTAGGTCCTGCGCCTGATCCTTTCGCGTTTGAGCAGATGGAAGAAGCTCTCGGCGACTGCGTTGTCATGACAGTTGCCGCGG
>NZ_WEKR01000073.1:0-67587 GCF_024105395.1 Paracoccus sp. 08
CCGGAACAATTCATGAAGCCGTCGTTTCGCACCGTATTGGCATGACGTCGCCCATTCTGGTTTGACCCGCACAACGGACTTTGACGCCCGGTTTTTTGTCCCTGGCGTTGATGTGAGTAAGGTTGTGCGGGTTGATGTTTCCGGGTGAGCGGGGCGCTTGGCGTCAGGCGGGACACGGTGGTTCGAGGGCGCGGAATAGCAGAGTGAGAAGCTTCCTGCGCGGACAGCAGGTCGGAAGCGTGATGACGATCCGGGTCTTCTTTTCGACGATTGTCGCGGCCAGCTTGAGCAGATGCAGGCGTAATGTGTCGAACTGGGCGTGCCGCCACGGGGAGCGCTTCGGGCAAGCCGCGCGGAGCCTCCACCAGATCCAGTAGGCACACCCGTGCAGCATCAGCCGCATCTGATTGGCATTCGCCTTCGAGCATGAGGTCCGGTCCGCGGCGAGATGGGTCTTCCAGGCCTTGATGTGGTTCTCGGCCTGGCCGCGCGCAGAATAGAGCTTCTCGTAAAGATGCTTGCCGCGCCCGCCCTCGAGATTGGTCACGATATAGCGGGTGTCCCGTCCGCGGAAGCTGACCTCGACCCGGGCGATGACGCGGCGTGGCTTCGACCAGGACCTGGCCGCATAGGAGAAGGTCTTGAACCGGCGCAGCTTTTGTCCGGGACTGCGGGCGTAGCGCTCGGCCGTGGACGCCTCGAGCGGCAGGACCTGTGCCGCCAGCCGTGTATTCTTCGAAAGTCCGAAGACATAGAGCAGGCCGATCCGGTCACAGAGATCGAGAACCTGCGGGGTGCAGTAATGGCTGTCGGCTCGCAGCAGGATCTCGGTTTCGGGCCAGAAGCGCCGGATCTGCCGGATCAGCCGACGGATATGGGCCGCGATTTCGGCTCCTTTTGGGCGTCGGGCGGGACGCAGCAGGGCCCCGACCAGCCGTCCATCGCCGTCAAACACGACAATGGGCTGGAAGCCATATTCATCGTAATAGGAATTGAACAGGCGAAGCTGCTGATGGCCGTAGGCAGCATCGAAGGTGTCGTCGATGTCCAGCACGATCTGCCGGGGCGCCCGGGGGAAGGACTGGCAGTAGAACCGGACCATCTCCCGACCCATGCGGAGCAGGGTCCGGAGGTCGGGGAGGTTTTCCATCCGCGAGATGGTGGGCTGCGAGCACAGAGCCGCCCCGCTTTCCGGAGCGCGTTCCAGGGCAAGCTTGAAGCTCGGATCATGGCGCAGATCGGCGGCATCATTGGCATCCTCATAGCCCGCCGCAATCATCAGGATCCGGAACCGGATGATGTCTTCGAGACTGTGCTGCACCTTGCCCGGAGCACGCGGGTCTTCCATACAGGAAGCAAGCCAACCTGCCAGACCTTCACGGCGCTCGATCTCTCGCAACAGCATCAGCCCGGCATCCGAACTCATCCTGGCACCGTCAAATCCGAGCAGGACCTGCTTGCCATCGACCGGTGACAAACACAGACGAGAGGGTGTAGAAACATCCATGGTGAGGCGCGGCATCCTGATAAACTGCGGTTTTTGGCGTAGGAACCATAAAACTACAGTTCTTCAAGTGGTTAAGCCAGCCTCACCAACCCCTCACGAATAATCCGGGTTAAACGGATTAACCTGTGTCCTCAAAATCATCGGCCACAGGGGAGGGAAAACCGGCTGGCCCCCGGATGGCGGCCAGCGGCATGTCGCGGTCGATCAGCGTGACGCTGAGAGGATGAAGATCAAGTGACATAGCTCAAGGAACAATACGTGAACATATGGCATAGTTCCTGCACCCCCCTGGTCGTCGAGGACTCCCGACCAAGTTTCGGCAGAAAGGTGGGGATAAGCGCTTATGCAAATGGGAAAACCATCCAGGGGCATCTATCCATAAATAAAGAAATCTGTTTATCAAGACATACAGGCGGGTGAGGGCAAGCTGCTATGGCTGAGGATGCGAGTGACGATGACCTCGACGCGCTTGTGAGTTTGAACTTCAAGATCACAGAGCGAGAGCGTCGTGCCTTTAAGGTCTGGTGTGCCTCAAAGGGGCTGACGCAGGTAGAATCCTTCAAGCAGGGCTTTAAGTTATTGAAAGAAAAGGGAGAGGCGCGCTGATGAATACCGGACCGACCACAACACAGATTGCGTCTCTTTACGACAGTTGCACTCCTCGCGCAGACATCATCAAGGGGACCTTCAACCCGGAGCTGTTCACCGCAAGCCTGAACCAGGTGATGGACAGCTATGCGGGGCAGAAGGTCGCTGAGACCCCGTACACAGACGCGGGCGTCTTCTTCGGGGAGGCGACCTATCCCACGAGCGGAATGCGCGACCTCCTGTCAACCGTCCTGCTACGGATTTCAGGGGACACGACGGCAAGCGCAATCACGCGCCTCGAGACAGGTTTCGGAGGCGGAAAGACCCACTCTCTAATCGGCCTTGTTCATTGTGCCAAGCGCGGCACCGATATTCGTGACCTGGTCAATTCCCTGTTCCCTGGTCTCCCGCTCCCCGCGCCCGGAACGGTGGACGTCGTCGCGATCGCTGGGGACGTCTTGTCCGTGAACAAGCCCTCCGGCGCCGCACTCATCCCCCACACGCTCTGGGGAGAGTTGGCGATGCAGGTCGGCGGGGAAGCGCTCTATCGGACCTTGGAGGGGGACGTCACATCGGTGGCGGCACCGGGGAAAGACTTTTTCAAGCGGGTCCTTGACGGGCGCAAAGTGGTCATCCTCATAGACGAACTTGCGCAGTATGTTGCCCGGTTCGAGGCGGCACACCCGGGGAAGGGGGCGACACAGGTCGCCGCCTTCCTGATGTCCCTGTCGACCTTCGCCCGGTCCGCATCTGGGATCGCGGTCGTCATCTCCCTTGCCAGTTCGTCGGACGCGTTCGCTCGACAGAGCGAGAGCCTGGGTTCCGAACTCACCCGGATCACCGGGTCGGAAGTTGCCCCGGAGGAGGCCGCTCAGCGTGCCGCACGCGCCGTTGGGGAGACGGAAAGCGTGGTCGCCCGCGATGCCCTCCCGATCAAGCCGGTGCCGCAGAGCGAACTCGCCCGCGTCCTTGCCCGCCGCCTTTTTTCCCGGATTGACCCGGAAACCGCGAAACGGGCGGCGGAGGCCTATACAGCGCTTTACGCCAGCTCCCCGGCTGACCTCCCATCGGAGGCGAAGCAGACCGACTATGCCGACCGGATCCGGGCAAGCTACCCGTTTCACCCGACCTTCCTGCGCTTCCTGAACGAGAAGCTCGCCTCGATCGAGACATTCCAAGGGACTCGCGGGGTCCTGCGGGTCATGACCCTCGCAATCCGTCTCCTCTGGGAGAAGCGTCCCTATGCGCCGATGATCCATGTCGGGCACCTGGATTTCTCGGACCGGCTGATGGCGGACGAGATCGTGGGAAGCCGCCTGAAGGCCGGGGATATGCAGATCGTCCTGAACACGGACGTGGGCGGGCCGCAGTCGGATGCGCTCGCGTCGAACCGGAGCCGCGCTCAGATGCGAGACGCCGCCAACCCGCTCCCGTCCGGGGTCCCGTACCACGAGATGACCTGGCGCGTCGTGCTGGTGAACAGCTTGGTCGGCCGGGCCGGCGGGGTGTCCAGCAACCTGTTTGGGATTAACGAGGCCGATGCCCTCCTGTCGGTTCTGATGCCTGGCCTCCCGGCCACCGCCGTGAAGACTGCCCTCGAGGCGGTCCAGAAGCACGCCTATTACCTCCGGGAGGACGGGGGGAAGTTCTTCGCGAACACGGACCCGACCATCAACCGGGCCCTCAGCGACATCCGGGAGGGGGTGAAACGGGATGACGCATTGCGGCTCATTCTGGAGGCATCCCGCAAGGTGATCACGAACCAGAACGGGATATTCGAAGTTCGGGAGGACGTGACGGCACCTCAGGACATGGCGGATTCGCCCCGGCGCCCCTCTATTGGGATCGTGCGGGTCGACGCCCCGCGCATCATGATCGACGATTTCATCCAGACGGTCGGGAACGGGCAGCCCCGGATCTCGCAGAACCATGTAGCGCTCCTGATCCCGAACACGGTAGCGACGGACCGGGACAGTGACGGGATGTTCGCCGACCAGAGGGCGCAACAGAGCCTGGACCGGCTCATCGAATTGGCACGGGACGTTCGGGCGATGGAGAAGCTCGCGGCGGATCCCGGCGCATATGGGCTGACGCTCAAGCAGCTTGATGACGATTTTCAGGGTCGGCGAGCTCGGGCCCGTAACGACCTGAATGTCGCTGTTAGCAGGAGCTACACCCGCCTGGTTTATCCCGGGTCTGACGGGATCGCGGTTCGGGAGATCCGAGTGGCGGGCGGGGAAGGAGGTGCCCCGGTCGCCGAGCAGGTCAAGGAGATCCTGCGCAAGGACGGGGAGGTGATCGAGACGGATCGCGCCGCCACCATGGAAATCACCCGCGGCCTGTCGCAACTCTTTTTTGGTCTGGGGAGCCACACGCCGACAGTGGATGAGATCCGGAACTCCTTCGCGCAGCAGCGGCGTTGGCCGATCCTGGAGAATCCGAACGTTTTGAACCGGGTCATCTCGGCGGGGGTGGAGCGGGGGGTCTGGTGCCTGTTCCGGTTCACAGACGCGAAGAGCGACCGGCCCGACCAGATCTATGACGCGCAGAACCAAGTCCCGCTGAATGCAGACCTCTCTGCAGACGGCTGGTCCATCATCCAAGTCCCGAAAGCTCGGGCGCGGGGCTGGATCAAGGGGGAGAAGCCGTCAGAGGACAAAATCCGCGAATGGTCCGCCGAGGTGGCGCGCCAGTCGGCGGAAGCCCGCGTTTCTGACATTATCGCGAAGGTTCGGGAGAAGTCAGAGGCCGTGTCGGATGCTGACGTCCTGAACGTGATCCCGAAGGTGATCGCGCAGGACCGCTACCTCGTTCACGGTGGAGAGCCGGAGCAGCAGGCAAAGCCTGACGACCTCCGCGAGGGGGTCGAGGCGACCATTCGCCCGCCCCGTCCCCATGACGTCCTGATCGCACGGGCGGAGGCCGCGCGGCGCGGGTGGCTCGCGACCGCGCCGAAAAGCCTCCTGATCGAGGAGGAGGGGAATGCACAGAATGTCCTGCTCCCGCTGGTGAAGCGGCTCGGCCGCATCGCATCCGCAGGGACCAAATCCACGGTGGATGACCTCCGGATCCAGGCCCTGACGGTCCCGGGCGGCGCCTCGATCGATGTCAAGATCTCCGGGGCCACCCCGGAGGGCCTGAAAGCGCTCGATGAGCTGTTCGAGACGCTCATGACGGTCGGCCGAGTCACGGAGGACACCTTCGCGTCCATCGAGATCGAACATCCGGATGAGGAGTGCGCCCTGGTGGCGGAACTCAAGAAAGGCGCTGAATGACCGCCAAGAAGGGTCGTCCGCACCGGCATGCGGAACTCTATAAGGCGCTCCACGAAGGGGCTCTCTCCGCGGCACCCTTCGCGTTGCGGATCACGCGGCACAACGACGTGCCGCCCCCGGTCCTCGTAATCAAGGAGCGCCGGGCCCGTGACGGGGATGATGGGGATGCGCGGACCGGACAGCTCCAGGACCGGGGGCGCCTGCACGGGGACAGCCTTCGCCGCCTCATGCCGGTTGTCCGGGCGATCGCATCGCGGGCCCGCAACGAACATGACGTCCCCCTGGAGGTCGACGCCTTCCTTTCCGAGGAGGGGATGCGCACGCAGCGCACCCTCGTTCTCGATGAAGAGGCCGGGGCGAAGCTCGGGATCATTTTCAAGCTTCAGGAGCGGCTGATCGATCTTGATCGAGGGGAACTCTTGTCACGGCGAGTCGCGACCTTTTCGCGGGAGGAGGCCGTCTATTGGTTCTCCCGCATCACACACTATGGGCCGGTCGCCAACCGGTGGGCCGTGTCCGGACTGCGGGTAATGCTGTGTGGGCAGGGGAAGGGACCGGACGCTGAGGTCGAATCCATGCTCACCAGCCTGCGCGCGCGCCAATAATAGGGAAAGAGGGAATGGTATGAAGGATCTTTCGAACGATCTGCGTCTCATGGAGAGCGGATTTCCGTGCCACCAGGTGGGCGCGGAAACCCAGCGGGAACGCGGGTCCAGCTCGGCCCTTCCGCCACTCTACTTCCTCCACGTTTGGTGGGCGCGCCGTCCCCTGATCCCGTCCCGGGCCGCCATTCAGGCGTCCCTCCTCGGGTCTAATGCCGATCCGGATGCATTTGTCCGGGACCTCGGGATCTTGAAGAAGGTCGCAATCGCCGGCGATCAGGAGTGGACCCTCGTCGGGAAGCCACTCGCGCATGTGCGCCGGACCGCTTCAGGCGAGTCCCTTCTCCTCGACGAGAAGGGGATGAAGTTCCTTGAGGCGGAGGTAGATCGGCGCGCGCGCAATCGGGACACCATCGACCGCCTGACCTCCTACGACCCGTCCTTCTCCCGCGACCCGGTCGTGACCCGCTGGGAAAGGGATTCCACCGCGTTTCGGCTCCCGCTCCCGGCGAAAGGCACCCGGCTCCGCGTCGAGGAGCGCGCGGCCGACCCGGCGCATGTCAATGACCGCGTCGCCTTCGCCAAGCTCGACCGGGTGAAGCAGGCTCTTGGGGAGACCATCCGGTGGGACCCGGAGGACCTCTACGCTTACGACCGGGCTTACGCGAACTCCCCCGAGTATCGGCCGACCGGATTGACGGTTCTGGACGCGACTGCCGGGGGAGGCAGCATCCCGTTCGAGGCGCTGCGCCTCGGCCACACCGTGATCGCCAACGAACTGAACCCGGTGGCGACGACGATCCTGCATGCGACCCTCGACTTCCCGGCGCGGTTTGGCCCAGAGCTGCTGGAAGACATTCAGCAGTGGGGTGACCGGCTCGTTTCCGAGGTCGAGGCGGAGATGCGCGACATCACCCCCCGCTCCCCGTTGCCGGAGGCGGAGCGTCAGAAGCTGGAACGGGTCGTGCACGGTGATCAGGAGCTGATGCGCGTCTACGGCCAGAAGGAGCATGACCAGAACGGTATCCTCTACTGCCGGATGGTTAAATGCCCGTCCTGTGGGGGAGACGCCCCCCTCCTGAACAGCCTTTGGCTGTCGAAGGCGGCGGGGGACATGTGGGGCGTGAAAGTCGTTCCTCAGACAGATAAGACCGTCACCTTCGAGGTCTACGAAGCGCCGGGTGGACGCGGCCCCAACGGTGAGAACCCAGATGACGCAACAGTATCCCGAGGGGTTGGGCAGTGCGCTCATTGTCGCCAGGCAATCTCCGGGGATGAGATCAAGGCGCAAGCGCGTGGCGAAAGTCGCCACGGAACCTGGTGGGATCACGTTTATGCAGTTCACGCAGCCCGTATCGAGCCTAAAATGGACGCCCGGGGACGGCTACAAAGATACGCGTCGGGTGAACGAAAAGGCGAGATCAAAACGGGGAAGGTGAAGTTTTTCCGGGCTCCGACTGCCGAAGATCAGACAGCCTTGATCGAAGCCAAACGCCGCCTTGATGAGAACTGGGCTCGTTGGGAGCGTGATGACCTAATCCCAACAGAAGCATTTCCTGAGGGAAATGACATGCGCCCGGTGACCTACGGGATGCCGAGGTGGTGTGACATGTTCACATCGCGCCAGCTTCTCGGCCACCTGACGCTGGTGGAGCTGTTCCGAGAGCTGCAGCCGGAGATCCGGGCCGCGCTCGGGGAGGCGCGCGGGAACGCCGTCATTACCTACCTCCAGTTCATGGTGGACAAGTTCGTCGACTATAACAGCCGCCAGACCCGGTGGATTCCCCAGAGAACATCGGTTTCTGGAACTTTCAGCCGACATGACTTTTCGCTCAAGTGGACTTTTGGGGAGATGCCCTATGCCGGACCAGCCAGCGGTTTGCGATGGGCGCTGTCTCAGGTGATGGACGCGTACAAGGGAATCGCAGAACTCGCGCTGTCGGTCCATCAGGCGACGGGCCAGAACCTTCCGCTTACGATCCTGAATGGGTCCGCGGGCAACATGCCCCAAGTCAAAGTCGGATCCGTTGATCTGGTCTGCTTTGACCCACCCTATTACGATAACGTCCAGTACGGGGAGCTGTCTGACTTCTACTACGTTTGGCAAAAGCGCGGGCTCCGCGACATCTTCCCGGGCCTGTTCTCCCGCCGTCACGTGAACAAGACGGAAGAGGCGGTCGCCAACCCATCCCGTGACGGGTCGGCCGCGAACGCTAAAGCAGCTTATGAGCGGATGATGGGTGAGATTTTCGCCGAGTGCCGCCGGGTCCTCAGTGATGACGGCGTCATGACACTGATGTTCACTCACAAGAAGCAGGAGGCGTGGGAGACCCTAACTCGGTCGCTGATCGAGTCCGGCTGGGTCATCACCGCCTGCATGCCGGTGGAATCCGAGTTCGGCTACTCCACACATCAAATGAACTTAGCCGCTGCCGCATCGACCATCTTCATCACCTGCCGCAAGCGGATCGATGAGGACGCGGAACCAGCCGCCTGGCAGGGGATCGGCGGAACAGGGGTCGCGGCGCGGATCCGCACGGCAGTCCGGGACGGCTTAGCCGAATTCGACCGTCTGAAGCTCAGCCCGGTTGATGAGATGATCGCCAGCTTCGGGCGGGCGCTTCAGGTCCTTTCCGAACGCTGGCCTGTGTATGACGGGGATGAGGTGGTCTCGCCCGTTCAGGCGATGACCGCCGCCAGCGCCGTCGTGGCCGCCCACCAGATCACCCGGATCACCGAGGGGCGCCTCACGGTCGAGGAGCTGGACACGGAGACAGGCGTGGCGCTCACCATCCTCGGCGCTTTTGGCACGGGCGAATTCGCCTTCGATGACGCGCGTAACCTCGCGAACGCCCTGAACGTCGCAATCGAGGGAAAGAGCGGGAACTATACTGTCGCCGATCGCCGGGTAGGTCTTGCGACCCAACAGCCTGGGTCGGTCTATGCCGCCCCCCTCGTGAAGTCCGGCTCGAAGGTGCGCCTCGCGACCCCCGAGGAGCGTGCCGCGGCGCGCCTTGAAAAGCCCCAGACCGCATGGGACCGGCTCCACGGGCTAATCGCCGCCTATCGGCAGGGGGAGGATGTTCTGGTCCGGGCGTATTTCGAGAAACACTGTCTGCCGCAGGCGCAGCTCCTGCGTGACCTGCTTGAGGTGTACCGGGCCGAGATCGGGGATGAGCGGCTCCAGAAGGAAGTTGACTGGGTGCGCTTCGCCCTTGAGAGCTTCGGGAGCGCGCAGTGACAGAAACGGCCGGCGTGAACGAGACGTCGGCGTCCTTTCGGGACGTTGATTGGCGGGACGAGTATCGGACCTCCGAGATCCGGCCCGGCGAGCCCGCGACCGACATTCTGAGGGAGTTCTACATCCCGGCCCTGGAGCGGTCGGTCCGGTATGACCGGGTAGCCGGGTATTTTCGATCTTCGTCCTTGGCAGCCGCATCTCAGGGGTTTACGGCCTTTGCCCGAAAAGGGGCAAAAGCGCGGTTCCTTGTCGGCTGCGACCTTGACGCGGAGGACGTGAAGGCGGCGCTGAGGGGGGCGGATGAAGCGCTCGTCGCACATCTAACGGCCGCCCTTGAGAACAACGGGACTTGGAGCGCGGAGACGGTTCGAGGCGTCGACCTCTTTGCCTATCTGGTGTCAGTTGGGGGGCTGCAGGTCAAGGTTGCCTTCCGGGTCCATAAGGAGACCGGGGACCCGCTCTCTGTTGAGTCGACCGCTGACGGGTACGTCCATGAGAAATGGGCCGTGTTCGTTGACGCCGAAGGAAACGCGATCCGGATCGATGGGTCCCTGAACGAGTCGAAGACGGCCCTGTCGATCAATGCCGAGAACGTCCTGCTCCACTGCTCCTGGTGGGGTGAGCGGAGCCACCGCCAGACTGAAAAGGCGCTCAAGGATTTCGAACACCTGTGGCATCACGGGAGCGAAGGGATCCGGGTGATGGCGCTTCCGGAGGCGGTTCAGGCACGACTTGTCCGGATGGGCCGGGACGTGATCGAGCCGAGGGAGATCGACGGCACGGAGCCGGCTCTGCCCACCAAGGACCCGGAGAGCCCGTTCGCCGCGCTCGCTCCGGTCGACTATCTCCGGTGGCGTCTCATCAAGGATGGGCCGCGTCTGCCTGGTGGTCGGTTCGTCGGGATCGAGACCGCCCCGGTCGTTCCTTGGCCTCATCAGGCCTTCGTCGCCCGCCGCCTCGTCACCTCCTGGCCCCACAGCTTCCTTATGTGCGACGAGGTGGGGCTCGGGAAGACGATCGAGGCGGGCTTGGCGATCCGGTCACTGACACTATCCGGGATCGCCTCGCGGGTGCTGATCGCCTCCCCCGCTTCGCTGACACGACAGTGGCAGCGTGAGATGAAGTCAAAGTTCCTGCTCGATTTCGCTCGGACCGCCCCGGGGGCCCGAGTGAGCCATGAGCGCCTGAACGTGGATTTGACCCCGTACCAGGTTTCCGAGGGTGGCCTTCTCGCCCCGGATCTAGTCATAGCCTCGACCGGCCTGTTGACGCACCGAACGCGTCGCAGCGAGGTCATGGGCGCCAAAGGGTGGGATATCGCTCTCGTGGACGAGGCGCATTACGCCCGCGCCGTTAACCGTCAGAACCAGCTCTACGCCCTTGTGGATGAGGTGATCCGCCCGAAAACCAGCGCCCTTCTCCTCGCAACCGCGACCCCGATGCAGCTCGCGATGCAGGAGGCATTTGACCTGATGCGGCTGACCGGGCGGGTCGGCAGCTTCGGGCTCGATGACGACGTCTCTCGGCAGTACTACGAGGCGGTTCAGGAGTTCGTACGGGTCCGGGGCCGGATCTCCGAGGCAACGCTGGAGTTCCTGCGCCGGGCCGTTCTCGAGATCAAGCTGCTCGATCCGGAGTACTGGACGTTCATAATGAGCGCTTACCGGTCGCCAGCGGATCAGCGGACCGTGGCCCGTTGGGTGGAGGATGCGCGCCCGTTTCCAGCCGGGGACTGGCGACTTATCGCCCGGGTGCTGCGCGCGGCCGCGCCCCTTTCGCGCGTCATGCTGCGTCACACCCGTGACCTGCTACGTCTCTATCGCGACAGCGGCAAGCTGAACGCGAACCTAGCCGAACGACACGTGCGCCCTCTCGACCCGATTAACTTCTCCACGACAGAGCGGCGGGTCTATGACGCGCTCGAGGCGTATTGCCGGGACTTGGACACGCGGGTGCGTGCCTCTTCCCGACAGGAGGACCAGCGCCGTGTCGCCTCCGTCGGCTTCTATCTGAGCTTCCTGCGGCTCCGGTTTGCCTCCAGCCTCCACGCGATCCGAAAGACGCTGGAACGGCGCACGGAGAAGGTAACCGCGACCCTCCGGGCCCATCAGCACGCCGGGTTCAACCCGACCGACGAAGAGCTGGAAGAGGCGGTTTTCGAGGGGGATGAGGAGGGAGACGAGATCGCAGTCGAGGCCCTTCTGGACGGGCGCACGGACTCCGACCTCCGTTGGGAGCAAGAGGCGCTCCGGGGTCTCCTGGATCGCCTGGTCGAATTGGTCGGGGTCCCGTCCAAGCTAGACCGGCTCCTGGCTGAGCTAAACGCACGGCGGCAGGGGAGCCGGATCCGGCAGACGGTTGTGTTCACCCGGTTCAAGGACACCCTTGATCATTTGGTTGAGGAACTCAGGTCTCGAATGCCGAGCGCATTGGTAGGGACCTTTTCCGGGGCCGGTGGCAGCCGTTACGACCCCGCCGCGGGTAAAATGGTCACCACTACGCGCCTCGAGATAACCCAGAGTTTCGTTCGGGGAGACATTGACGTCTTGCTCTGCACGGACGCTGCGGCTGAGGGGCTGAACCTCCAGACGGCGGACCTGCTGATAAACTTCGACCTCCCTTGGAACCCGGCGAAGGTGGAGCAGCGGATTGGCCGGATCGACCGCATAGGCCAGAAATTTCAGGAGATTTTCGTCGCGAACTATGCTTATGCGGGTTCAGCGGAGGAGCGGGTTTACGGGCGTCTCCTCTCTCGTCTCGCCGAAGCGGGCCTCATCGTCGGTCCTCAGCAGATCGCCCTCATCCCGGTTACCGAGGCGGATTTCCGGGCGCTCGAAAACCCGAATGTGTCGGCGGAGGAGCTGCGGCGGATCGAAACGGAGGCGGCCGAACGCCTCCGGCAGTCCAAGGCGGCTGCTGAAGCACTAGAAATCCCGTCGAAGGAGTTGCAGGAGTTTTACCGGGCTTGGGAGCGGTCCAGAGATTTCGCCACCCCGGTGACATTGGCGGACCTCGAGGCCGGGCTGTCCTCCCTCGCAAACGCGGCCCCAAACCTCCTGTCTCTGACCGAGCATCCGGGTATATTCGCCTTACGGTACGAGGACGGGCGGGTCTCCTACCTCACCGCGTCACGGGACCTCTTTGATCGCCCCCCCCTTGAGGTCCGGACCGGCCTAGAGTTCGCCTCCTATGGCGCCCCCGCGTTCGACCGGCTTTTGGAGCTGATCCCGGATCTGGATGCCTCCTGGATGAGGCGCGTCAGTGTCACGGGCTTGATCGGAGATAACCGGGTCGAGCGGGTCGGCTTCTCTGTAGCCACCCAAACCGGTCCGGTGAGCGTGGTGCGCGTGTCGGACCTGCGCGGGATCAAAATCGACTCAGACGCTGCCATCGGAGACGCCGATGGGCATCGGGTCGAGGCCAAGCTCGCCCCCGCCCTCACAGCTGAGATCCACGCTGTCGCGAAAGGGGTTGAGGACGTCGACGCGAACAAGAGGGCCTCTGCAGAGCAGCTGGTCCTGTCCCATGAAATCGCGGCCGCCTACATGGAGACCGCGAGCGGCGCGAATGACGCTGATGACCTGCACCGGCGTCTGCGGGACGAACTGATCCCGAACAAGCCCCACGGGCTCCTGGTCCGCATGCGGCCGGCCCGTCTCGCGCACCGGACCCCGATGCTGTCGGAGACTTCCTTTCGCGGCATTCTGGGGGAAGAGGCTAACGTCCACATCTCCCTTCCGCAGTTGAAAGGGGCCGAGATCAAAATTGACGCGGTGATCAGGGAGATGCGGCGCCAAGGGGAGGAGATGTACCGGGAGGAGGCCGTGACACGGCTGAGGCGTAAGATCAGTCGATACTAGCACAATGACGCATCCTTTCCGCTTTCTAATCAAGATGACAGCGGCCGATGGGGAACATATCTTCGCCGTAGTGGTGCAGCTTGACATGATGGCTGCGGCATAGCCACCGCACGCTTAGGGGTTCATCGTATCGGTCGTGATGGGCATCGACCTTTGCAGCCCCGCAGACCTCGCAACCCTGCTTTTCCAGAGCGCCCGAGGCAAGCGCCCGCTGAACCGCGAGATGAGCCTGATACTTTAGCAGGTTTGTGCGGCGCCAGTTCGTCTGGCGGGTCTCGCTTTTCAGCGACGGTGGCCGTGGGGGCTTTGGGTCATCCACCATCAGGCCGCCGCCTGCCGGCCCAGGGTGCGATAGACGGTTGGCCGCGAGATCGAGAACAGCTCCGCCAAGTCACTGATGGAATAGTCGCCGGTGTCATACATGCGCCGCAGCTCCTGTTGCTGGCGCTCGGACAGTTTGGGCTTCTTGCCCCGCAGCTTGCCCTTGGCGCGTGCCACGGCCATGCCCTCGCGGGTCCGCATGCGGATCAGGTCGGCCTCGAACTCGGCAAAGGTCGCCAGGATGTTGAAAAACAGCTTGCCCATTGGGTCGGTCGGATCATGGATTGAGGTGCCAAGCTGAAGCTTGATCCCGCGCGTGGCCAGGTTGTCGGCAATGTCTCGGGCATCTGGGACAGAACGCGCCAGCCGATCCAGCTTCGGCACAACCAGCGTGTCACCTTCCCGCAAAGCTGCAAGCGCCTGATCGAGACCAGGGCGGGCGCGGTTCGTGCCGGTAAAGCCGTGGTCGGTGTAGATGCGATCGGAGGCAACCCCGAAACTGGCAAGGATACCCTTCTGCGCAGCAAGGTCTTGTTTGTCGGTGGAACAGCGGGCGTAGCCGATCAAAATCTGTGTCATGCTCTGATCTGTAACAGTAGACGCCCCTTCATTGCAAAAAATATCGGACCATTCATCTGAGATTTCGCGCTGCCAGCGTTTGCTGGCCTTCAACGGGCCTGTTCAGGGGCAACCTGTCCGTCCCTTCAACGATCCTCTTACGGACATCGATGAGACAGGCGCCTGTCCGATCCTTCTGCAGCTGCCCTCTTACGTAAAGCTGGCCAGCTTGCTAAACGCTTTTCATCTGCGGGCTTTCAGACTGGCTAATTTGTGTAGGTGTACGCCCATCCGGGGTAGCCACTCCGCTTAGCTTATCGATGAACAAGGCAATTTTTTCGGCGTCACCTTGTACGATCAAGCGCTCATCAGCGCTCAAGGGCACCTCTTCAAGATACCGCCGAATTGAGGCCTGACTTTCCAAGGCATGCGCCCGAGCACTGGTCTTTGGCACGTTGAAATCACATCCAGCACAGGCCATCCGATGCGGGCATGCGCTCCAGAATGGATTTGAGCAATACGAGTCGCCTAAGTCATAAAAAGCGTAAGGCTCGTCTGATTTACGCGCGATGGCATCATGGTCGACAAGCACCGCCACCATATGTGCCATGTGATCAGCCTGCGCGAACGACGCTGCCAGGCGGGTTGGTCGAATGCGGATGTAGTGCATCGTCGACCTGGGAGATGTGTGCCCTGACCACTCCATGAGCTCCATCAAGGACATGCCCTTCGGGACGCTGGCAAGCGCTGTCACCGCCGATGCCCGGCCGCGGTGGCTGGTGATCGCTCCCATGCTATCATTTGCAGGCAGCCCCGCCTTCGCGCACAGAATCGGGATGATCGTCTTATTCATCAACGCCGTGCCCACCCGCCGGCCGCGGTACTGGAACAGGAAATCGACACGCTCGCCGGTCCGTTCATCAATTAGTGGGGCCTGATGGGATGGCCGCTGTGCCGCCCAGGCATCGATCCTCTCCTTCACAACGCCGGCGACTGGTTTCACATAGGCACGGAAAGTTTTGCTCGCAGGGACATCCAGATAGCACAACGTGCCCGCCGTCACGATGCTTCCGTCCTCGTTGACGATGTCCTCGGACTGCGCCTTGGCACATCCCATTGGGAGCCGAAAAATCTCATTCTGCCGCAAGCCACAATGCGTCCAAATAACTGCCAGCGCCTGTATCAAAGCCAGTGGGTACCACCGATCAGATAGAAGATCCTCCTGTTCGATATTGAGGCTGGCCCAGATCAGCCTTAGCCACATGGCATCGTCGATGACCCGCGGCTTGACGCCGCTGTTGAAAGTCACTGCCCTCGGTGTCGCGAGATGATAGCGGGGGCTGAAGCGCAAGGATGCCCACCCCCAAAGCTCGATATCGATGAAAAAGCGCCTCATAGCGTGGAGGAATGTTCGCTTCGAATTGGCTGCGATCTGCGCCCCACGTCTCTTGGTCTCGCGCAACGGCGCAGATTTAAGCCGCCATTCACCAACGGTCATGCGGTCCACCGCAGCGAGGAACGCCGCGCATGTCGGTTTGTCCCAGTCCGCAGGGGACTTGACCTGCGGATGTTCTCTGGCCAGCCAAAGCCCGATGCGTAGGATCAAGCTGTAGTTGCTTTCGCGGGTTTGCGGCCGAAGAGTCGATGTCTCACGCCAGCGGGCGCACCACTGAGCCCATTCGGTCGATACCCCATCGGTGCTTTTGTCCCTCCATCCAACGTAATTTCGCATCCGCAAGGGCGTTTCGATGATGCCCATGGCAGCTAAGCCATTCGAAACCTTGCCAATAGATCTTGCGATGCTGTCATTGCGACTGGCTTGACCCTTCTGCAACAACTCGACCGTGAAGGTTTCAAGCCGGGGATCCCCATTTTCGAGCATGAGGTGACCGAGGACACTTGTGAGGACAATCTCAAGATGCTGTCCACTGTAGCCGAGAGAACTCAGAGCCGTCATAAGCCGCCCATGTTCCCGCCAGAAAATGTCAGACCCATAGATCGCTCGAGCATAACGACCGATGTTTCTATGTTTTGTGAGACTCGTAACGTCGCGCAGGCCGCCAAGATGATAAGCAATCGCGGTCAGGTACGGACGTGACGTAGATTTCTGATTCTGCAGCGCAAGCCATCTCGCGTTGTCCCACTGCCAATAGGGAGTTTGCGTCGATGCCATCGCGTTCATTATGGCAATGATACTGTTTTCACGCTTGGCAGCAGAGACGTCCCCCCATTCAGCGATCGCTAGCAACGGATCAAGGAGGCGGGGGATGGAGAGTTTGAGGTCTTCAACGAATGCCTCATCTCGGCCGCGTAAAGCGATGAGCTCATCCACCGTGAGCTTTCCGGCCAAATTAAGGGACGCCGGGTCGAAGAGCGAGTAGTGCCCGCCAATCGAAGTTTTTGCACGGTCACCCATGGTGTTCACCAAACAACGAAGTAGTCACCCGAGCATCGATATGCGCAACCGATTGCGCCATGCGCCGCGCCAGGTCAGCTCCGGCTATATGTAGATAGACCATAGTCGTCTTTGGATCCGCATGCCCGGCGTAAGCTGAGAGCTCGTGAAGATGCCATCCTGCCCTGGCTAGGTGTGTGAGGCGTAGATGTCGTAGAGTGTGCGTGCTAAAACTATCGACTTTGGCGTCTGCGGCCCACCGCGCGACGATCTTGCTCCACGACCATATCGACAGGGGTGCGCCACGATTTCGATCTGATTGCGAACGAAACATGGGGCCAGCCTGTCCGCCGCTCCTCACGAGCGTATGGAGATGACTGATAAGAGTTGGAGCGACCTCCGGGCTATAGGACACCACGCGCGCCCGTTTACTTTTAGTAGTCTCGGCACGCAGCGACACTAACCTGTGCGCGAAATCAAGATCGCTGACACGTAGCGAGATCAGTTCCTCACGCCGCAATGCCCCATAATATCCGAGGGCCAGCATCAACCTGTTGCGCACCGTATCGTGGGCGGCGACCGTGAGAAGGCGCTCCCAGTCTGGATCAGAGGGCACGTGAGGGAGCTTGACCAGGCGAGGGACCAGTCCACGGCTAAAGCCTGAGTGCCCAGGGATATGCCGGGCTAGAGGAATGTGCCCGCGCGGCAAGGGATTTGTCGAACGCACCCCTTCGTAGATCAGGTGATCATACCACAAACGGATGGCACTTAAGCGCTGATGTAGCGAGGCATTCGCAATCCGGCCCGTACCCTCCGATAGGGTTCGGACATAAACCGACAAATCCGCAAGTGTCGCCGCCTCGGCGGCGACACTTGCGGCCTCGCAGTGCGCGAGGAAATGGCTGACACCACGAGCATAGGCATCGAGCGTTGCGGGCGCGCGACCGAGGTTCCCAAGCAGCTCCAGCCACTCGGCCAGCAGTGGATATTTCACCAAGGGGATCTGTAGCGACGGCGCATACTGCATGACGTTTCTCCGCCTGCAGAGGGTACCACGCGTGCAGGCATTCCACGTAACTAACTACAACGTGTAATTACTTGATAATGCTACAACTCCATGCCGCTTTATCAAATCTCTGATTTTGAAAACAGGGTCGCCCATTTTTATAAATTGCTTCGCTTCTTCGCTGCGGGCGACTGCACAACCATCGTTGTTCGATAAAACAATGACGGGAATGCCGCGCAACGACACATCAAACAGACGTTCACAGCTGACATAGAAATTGTTGCAGTCGATCAGCGCAATGGGTCGGTCGGATTGCTCCACCGTACCTGCCCCTATTCGATGGGCAGGCGGCGGACGACGCCGGCGACAACCCCCCATATCTCGGTCGTCTCCGTGACCGGGATTGTGGCATAGCCATCCGCACGGGCGCGCGGATCAAGAAACCAGACGCCATCGCGCTTGGCGAGCTTCTTGACGGTAATGGCGCCATCGACCACCGCGACGACGATGCGGCCATGGCGGCGCTTGCCAGCGCGATCCACGGCAATCAGATCGCCGTCCAGGATGCCCTCTGCCTCCAGACTGTCGCCGGACACGCGCCACCAGAAGGTCGCATGCTCATGCCGCACCACCCACTTGATCGGGTCGATCGTATCCTCAAGATCATCCGCGGCGGGTGACGGAAACCCGGCCGGAACCGGCATGGATGCCAGGGGCACATGCCGGTCTACGAGCGTGATCTTGATAGAGCTTAAGTGCAAGGTCATGGCTGTTAGAACAATACGGGAACACCAGCCATAACCCGAACCCCCCCTGCGGCGTCAAGGACGGATCATAAAAGTTAGCTCATAATCCTGACTGGCTTCTAGATCGCGTGCCTCGGCATGATGTTGAGGCCGATAACTTCGCCCGCGTACCGCGCCCCCATCATGAAGCCCGCAGCCCAGGTCCGAATGCGGTTATGGGCTTCGATAGGGTTATGGGTTTCATCTTCGGATAGCAGAAGTTCATAGACCGCAACCGGGTTATCGCCGTCCTTCGTGTCGCAAAGGCTGAGCCTGATCACACTGTCAGACGCTACCTCCTGTCCCCGATCCTGCAGCTCCGCAGTCGTCAGATGCTCTAGAACCAAAAAGCCTTTTGTCCCTGAAGGGGGCAGAACAGGCATTAGCAACTCAAGGTTTTCCTTCATCACCCTCTCCTGTTTTGCAGGTTGTGCAGAGATCAGCAGGTAACGGAAACCTTACCAGTGTCAATTAGTCAGTTTCCTCTACGCCAATCCTTCGGAAGCTCGAATGTTCCTGCCCAGATCCCCCGCTGCGCTACCTTAGCACGATCAGCTCCTGCCTCGTGCCTGTCGTCCTGGTCATAGTAGGGCACCGCCCAACCGTTCTCGATCATCCACCCCGACAGGCTAACATTGGCTACGGCACAGTCTCCGAGAATGCGGCGATAGCGGTCCTCGCCTTGTGATTGGCAAGTTACGGGTCTGCGGGCGATGAAGTCTGAAAGAGCTAGTGCCGCCTGCTGACCGCAGCGCCATGCCCGGCCTTGGCGATCAAAACAGGATTGCCGTGATTCAGGCGCGTCGATGGATACCAGTCTGATCCGCTCCCCATGAATTTCAATTGTGTCTCCGTCGATTACGCTGGCCTGCCCGGCAATGCTGTTTGCTAAGCCTGGTCCTGCCATGATGCAGTACAGGACAGCGACTAAGAAAAACCGATTCATCCGGCGCTTCCTTCCTTGAGACGTTTCTGTAGGGCTGACCGGCCGCAACAGGCTGTTGTTCACAGCCATGCAACAGTGCTGCTAGAGCTTCGGGTTGATTGAACGCGCATGCGTTGCCACCGTCCCATCCTTTTTCCGCTCCCTCGATGCGCCGTAGAGGCATGAAACGTACGGATGGTCCTATCGGGGTCATGATCCTGCATAAGAATAAGAGGTAGATTGGTATTCAGTCCGCTTGGCAGACTCGCGTAAATCAATGGCCTTTCCCATCACGGCCAAAGCCTTTGCAAGATCGGAGTCCTCGATCTTGAACGCCGCCAGTCCAGCAAGGTCGAGCGCCTTCACATGCTCCGCTTCCATAGCGGCGCGATCCTCACGACCTGCTTGTTCATCATCCGGCGTAGCTGGACGGCCAGCCCACCGACCGAGAAGCGCAAGGGCGCGCTTAGGGGCTGACAGTCGGTAGGCATTACTGACCTGACGGACCTGCGGCCCCCGGCCCTCGTTCGGGGCAGGCTCAACGCGGCGCAGCCAGTCCAGAAAGCCATGATCCCGCAGCGCCTTCAGCGCCCGTACAACCGCGTCACGCGACCGGCACAGCTTGTCAGTGATGTAATCAAGGGACGGGTCAAGTCGGCCCGACTTGAAGTTGACCAGATTGGCAAACAGCGCCAGGACCTCCAATGCCACGCCTCCAAGGGGACCGTTCCGCTTGCCGGGCTCCTTGTTGGCCCGCTCATAGTGTCGAGCTGCCATCAGGAATTTCTGCACGTCCTGACGCGACGTACCGCGCCAGAATGATCCCTCACATGATCCTTTGCGAAGTGAATTGCGACGGATCGGTCTGCGATCCATTGCAGAGCTATCGCCCTGCTCGCCATTAACAACGCCACCTATGCGTTTGAAAAAACTGCCGCGTTCTGCGGCCTCTCCGGTATTCATCTGCTGCTCCTTGATCAAGAAGCGCGGTGTCCGCAGGCAAGCCGTATCCGTTCGCACAGATGCGCTTTTGCTCTTGATTTTCGGGAGTGGAGAGGTAACTATAGCAAGTGAAATGTGATGCTAATTCAGGTCGCCAAACCTGTGTTACCAAACCCAAGCCCCCTCGTGCGGACCCCCGCGCGGGGGGTTTCCTTTTGGGCTGGTGGTTTTATCTGATTCTGCTCGTCCCTCCCTTTTCGGGCATTTTGCCGCACAGCCTACGCCAGAGGGGGAGGTGCGGCAATTGATTGTGTGCGGGTCGGCGGCCAACTACCAGCATCAGTAGGTCTGCCACGTGACTTCGGAAACTTGGCCGGTGTGATCCGTGGTCCGCATGGCAATGCCTCTGCGGGTGCCGGTATGTTCTCCACCTTGAAAGCCAGCTCGAATGCGAACCCATGACGGGGTGTCCTGCAGGCGCACACTGGTCCAATGAAAATCGCCGTTATCGTCGTAAAAGCCGCGTTGTGTGGAGTCGTACACTTCGACACCCCCACTGTTACGCTGAGCGCGATAGTCTACATGATAGACCTCGATGCCGTCGCGAAAGCCCCTTATCTGGTCAGTCAGTCCGTCACGCCCCACGTTAGGCAGCGGTGGCATGCCACTTGCCTGTAGGGGGCAGTTCCAAAGCTGCAAAGGCGGCTCGACCGGCCAGGGCGTGACACGGCGGATCATTTCAGCTCTGGCTGCGGTACATTCGACCGACGCAGGAAAGCCCCCTGCCAGACAAAGCAGGATCGCACAGTCGATAGAGTACGCGTCAGCTTTGTGAGCTGATGCCATCGCCGTTGCGGCACAGGCGATAGCCCCAAGAACCTTCATTCGCATCATCGACCTCCTTCGGAACGCTGTAGCATACGAAAACAGCAGCTAACACAATAAATGAAATGTTGCATCATTCAACATTGTTTACCGGAAATGCTTCTTTGTAGCGATCGTACCAAACCGTGCCTCGTTCGATTGTGTCAGCATGAGAGTCTTGAAGGCATACAAGATACGCATTTAGATCACTGAAATATCTATCATATTCGTCTTTTGGTGAAATGCCGTACTCAGCGGCCAATCCTTCATCGACGACAGGATCTTCCGGGAATAGGCATAGATGCAAAGCTTGCGGCGTAGCAGGTAGCGCGCTTGACCCGATCATCTGCGTCAATGCCACGACTGCGATAGCACCGATCATTCGCCATGCTCCTTAACCGGAGAAATAGCCCGTATGAGGGTAGCGCGACTGACGCCAAGGGCCTTGGCTGCCTGAGCCTGCGTCATCTGCTTGGTTGCCAACCATGCCTGGGCTTGGGCAATCTGCGCGGGCGCCAGAAGGCGCCGGCGTCCTATGATCCTGCCACTGGCACGGGCGGCTTCTAGTCCTGCCCGCGTCCTGTCTGCGATCAGGTCACGCTCAAATTGTGCGATCATCGCAAAGACATGAAACATCATCCTGCCCTGTGGTGTCGTCGTGTCGATCTGTTCATTCAGGGACCGCAAGCGAACCTTCCGTTCGGAAAGCTCGTTGGCGATTGCGATCAGCTCTTTGACACTCCGCGCCAAGCGGTCCAGCCGCCAGACAATGAGGGTATCCTCGCCAGAAAGGTTGGATAGAAGGCGCTGCAACTGTGGCCGGGCGTTCTCGTCCGCTCCGCTTCCGACCTCAGAAACAACGTAGTCGCACCCTGCCGCCTTGAGAGCATCAAGTTGCAGACGGTGATCCTGACCACTGGTCGATACCCTAGAATAGCCCACTACCGCCATCGCCCGCCTCTCCGATGTTGCAAAAGCCAGCCCATAATGGGCATGTCGCAAAATTTGCCTTTGCGACGGCTTTTGCAACACGTTTGACGCTGTTGCGCAAACGATCCAGACCGTGTGAAAACTCGAACCGGATTCCCAGCATTGAGCGGCCGTGGTATTCTTGGGCATGGCACATATTTCAGGCGGCGATCGGTCCCAGCTCCTGCTTTTGCCGGACTCTGTGGACGAATATGTGGGGTCGGACAACGTTGTCCGGTTTATCGATGCTTTCGTTGACGGGCTCGATCTGAAGGCTGCTGGCTTCGAGCGGGTCCAGGCGAAGAGTACCGGTCGACCGGGATATGATCCGGCCGATCTTTTGAAGCTCTACATCTATGGATACCTGAACCGGGTACGGTCCAGCCGCCGGTTGGAGGTCGAGACGCGACGCAACCTTGAAGTCATCTGGCTGCTCCGCCGCCTGACGCCCGACTTCAAGACAATCGCAGACTTCCGACGTGACAACCGGACGGCGTTCCGCCAGGTGTTCCGGGAGTTCGTGGTGCTGTGTCGCGAACTCGACTTGTTCGGACGAGAGTTGATCGCGGTCGACGGCACCCGGATCAAGGCGGTGAACAGCCGGGAGCGGAATTTCACTAAGGCCAAGCTGGCCAAAGCGATGGCGGAAAGCGATGAGCGCTTGGCGCGGTATCTCAAGCAGCTTGATGAGGCCGATAAGGACGGTGAGGACGCGCCAGAGAGGGGCACCGTCGAGAGGCTTCAGGAAAAGATCGCAGCGCTCCGGGAGCGGCGAGAACGCCTTGATGATCATGGCAAAGCCCTTGCGGAGAGCGGCGCGGACCAGATCTCGCTGACCGACCCGGACGCACGCGCGATGCACTCCAGCAGCCGCGTCGGGGTCGGTTATAACGTCCAGATCGCGGTCGATACCAAGCACAAACTGATTGCGGAGCAGCAGGTCCACAACAAGGTCAGCGACCTGGGCCTGCTGACCGAGACGGCCAAGGCTGCGCGTGAGACCCTTGATGTGGCGCAGATCGATGCCGTGGCCGACCGGGGCTACTTCAAGATCGAAGATATCGAGGCCTGCGAGATGGCAGGCATCGTGGCTTACGTTCCCAAACCGCAGCGCGGATCTGCTGTTGCCAAGGGATTTTTTCCCAAAGACCAGTTCCGTTATGACGCCAAGGCAGACATCTACACATGCCCGGGCGGCGCGGCTTTGCGCCATGTGCACAGCCGCCCGGTTCGTGGCGAGATCCGGGTGTTCGATTATGCCAATGCCGCTGCCTGCAAGTCCTGCGCACTCAAGACACGTTGCACCACCGCGGCCTATCGCAAGGTTGCACGCTATGAGAACGAGGCCGTGCTGGACCGGATGGCAAAACGGCTTGCCGCGCGGCCCGGTGTGCTCGATGAGCGGCGCGAGAGCGTCGAGCACCCGTTCGGCTCCGTGAAGCAATGGATGGGCCAGGGTGCATTCCTGATGCGCAGGCTGGAGAACGTGCGCGCTGAGTTCAGCCTGACGGCCATCGCCTACAATTTGCGTCGAGCGATCAGCCTTGTCGGCATTCCGGCGTTGATTGCGGCAGTCAGGCTGTAAAGGCTCCCCATTTCCTTAAGTATCAGCCCATATTCGCCTTCAGAGATCCCCACAGGACCCCAAAACCCACGATCAAGCGTTTGATCCGGATCCCCTAAAGGAAAATCTCCGATCCACCCAAAAACCCTGCACACCATCAGACCTCGGCAAGTTTTCACACGGTCTGGATCGTTTTTGAACACTCTGAAGAAGGGGCAGGGGAGGCGGGCATTCTTTGATCCGTGTTGCGGCTTTGGAACTGATGCATGTCACTGCGTTTGCCTACCTAGGAAAGCAGTATGACCTTTTGGTCCGACAAAAGGTCAAAATGACGTTTTGTCTTGACACTCGCGGGCTGCCATCGAGATCGGCGGTTACTGTGATCACCACACTTTTTTGGAAAGCAGCCTCACGGCCGACAGACAGCATCGACGCGTAGGGCGGAGAGCGGCCTTTCGACGGAGCGGGGAGCCAGAGGCCTGAGGACGCAAAAGCGGCCATTCGCTCCTGGCGCAGGATTGCAGGCCATTGGCTCGAAGCGCAGGGCGGAGAGCCGCCTGACGGCAGTGCAGCGTGGCAGCCGCAGCAAATCTTCAGAGCAGCCGTTGCGATGAACAGCAGCGAGATCGCAGTCGGTTCCGTCGAGATGGCCTGCCCCTATCGGGTGGTCCGGTTTCAGTCTTAGTGCATTACGGGTCTTGGCGCTACAGCTGGGGTGGCCGGCGAAGCGGCTCCGGATGGCGAAGCCGGCCACTGGATGGCCTCGGGAGCTGGCGGGCGATACCCCAGTGATGAGTGCGGGCGCTTGGTGTTGTAATGGCGGCGCCAGCTCTCGATGATAATCTTCGCCTCAGCGAGGCTGTAGAAGATCTCCCCGTTCAGCAGCTCGTCGCGGAGCTTGGAATTGAAGCTCTCACAGTAACCGTTCTCCCAGGGGGACCCCGGCTCGATATAGGCGGTCTTCGCGCCGACGGCGACGATCCATTCCCGCACCGCCTTGGCGATGAACTCCGGGCCATTGTCGGACCGTATATGATCCGGCACACCGTGCAGGATGAGGAGATCGGACAAGACGTCGATGACGTCGGTCGATCGGAGCCTCCGGTCGACCCGGATTGCCAGGCACTCCCGGCTGAACTCGTCGATGAGATTGAGCATGCGGAACTTCCTTCCATCGTGGGTCCGGGCTTCGACGAAGTCGTAGGACCAGACATGGTTCGAACGCTCTGGCCGCAGACGGATGCATGACCCGTCGTTCAGCCAGAGCCGACCCTTCTTTGGTTGCTTTTGTGGCACCTTCAGCCCCTCCCGCCGCCGTCGGACGCATGCGTCCGACCCCTCGACCCGTTTCACGTTCACCGCCCAACCGGCCTCGCGCAGAAGGGCGTCGCCGGTGGTCGCTCGGACCAGTGGCGCAACCACCGGCAACTCCGGCGGTATCCGTAGCGCCCATATTGCGAGGCGAGCGCGATGATGTCGGCCGTCAGGACGTTTTCATCGGCCCGTCCGCTCGGCACTTTCCGCTGTGTCGAGCGATGCTGCCCGAGCACGCGACAGGCGAGCCGTTCCGAGATCCGGAACTTCTGCCTGACATGCTCGATGCAAGCACGGCGGCGGGCGGGGCTCAGAAGTTTCCCGATGCGTTCGGCCCATGGGCCTCACCCCGAAGGATGAGCTTCTCGAGCGTCAGGTCAGAGACGGCCTTCCGGAGCCGCTCATTCTCCTTCTCCAGCTCCTTCAATCGCTTCACTTGGTCGGTTTTCAGCCCACCGAACTCCTTGCGCCACCGATAGTAGGTGAACTGCGTCACGCTGATCGACCGCACGGCTTCGGCCACCGACTGGCCTTGCGACACCAACACGTCAACCTGCCGGAGCTTGGCGACGATCTCCTCCGGCTTGTGCTTTTTCTGGGGCATTCCTGCATCCTCCAAATGGCTCAAAAGCCATACCTCAGGAAGGACCACTTTTCAGGGGGCAGACCAAAAGGCGAGATGGTCAAGGACTGCGCCAATCTTGCGCTTCTCCGGCAACTCACGCCGTCCTCGCTCTCCTGCGCTTCGCCGACGAAGGGCAGATGGCAGGGCCACAGCACGCAGCATTGCGGCTACTGCCTGCCTTGTCTGATCCGCCGCGCCGCGCTTCTAAAAGGGCTGCAACCGGACACGGATACTACAGTTTATACCGTGCCCGATCTCACTGCACATGCGCTCGACACCCGCCAATCGGAAGGGGTTCAGGTTCGTTCATTCCAGCTTGCAATCGAGCGCCTGCGCGCGCGGCCAGCCCTGGCGCAAATCCTGATCCATAAGCCCGGACCGCTCTTTGATGAATCCCCGCAGCGTCAGGCCGCGCTCGCGGGGGTTTATCAACGAGGGCTTGAGGAAGTGGGAGCGCTCCTGACTGGCGTAAGGACACGGCCCGGATGAGCGAGCTATCATCGATCGGCGGCGTAGATTTTCACTGTCATCTCGACCTCTATCCTGATCATCAGGCAGCCGTTGCAAGAGCCGAAGCCGCGCGGATCTATACCTTGACCGTGACGACAACGCCCAAGGCGTGGTCGCGCAACCACGAACTGACGAGAAACACCCGCTACGTCCGCGCCGCGCTAGGTCTGCATCCCCAGCTCGTCGCGGAACGCGCGGGCGAGCTGCCCCTATGGGAGCGCCATCTTCCCGAGACACGATATGTCGGCGAGGTCGGACTCGACGCCGGCCCGCGCTTCTACAAGTCCCTCGATGTGCAGAGACAGGTCTTTCAGCGTGTCCTCGAACGCTGCGCCGAGGCCGGAGGCAAGATCCTCACGGTTCACAGCGTCAGAAGCGCTCCCGCCGTTCTCGAGATGATCGAAGCGCATCTTCCGCCCGAACGGGGTACTGTCGTGCTTCATTGGTTCACCGGCAGCAAGAGTGACGCGCGTCGTGCGGTGGCGCTCGGCTGCTATTTTTCTATCAACGCCGAGATGACACGAACCGACCGTGGCCGCGACTTGATCCGCAGCTTGCCTCGTGATCGCATCCTGACCGAAACGGACGGCCCGTTCACCCAAGTTGAGGGACGACCATCGGAACCTTCAGATGTCCTAGATGCAATTGCCGGTATCGGAGCAAGTATCGGTTTGCCTGCGGATGTCGCGGCAAAGGCTGTATTGTCGAATCTGCGTTCATTACTCGCCTGACCAAACGTCACTGTTACTATCCCGGAGGATGTTGCGGCTGCGAGACAAGACGAACGAGAGCACTGGGAGGGGCAGCGAAGTAGCATCGTGACAAGGTGACCGTCCGGTAAGGGCCGAGTGCTCGTGCTACACCTGCGTCCGCTGCAGGCGGCATGAGTGTCGTCTATGGGCTCTTAGCGTCGATGCTCCCGCACCATCCCAAGGTCAGCTTTCAATGCCAAAGGCACGAATGGCCTGACTAGTTCTGATTACGCACCTTGGTTGACCTAAATTTCGGCCATCAACATCTTTCAGCCACCGGACGCTGAGAACTTATCCACAATTTTCGGGGGTAATATCGGGGATAAAAGCAGTAATATTAAACGCTACAGTGCCCTGCGCCTCATTCTTGAAGCGGCATTCCACACTGCTGAGCCAGACGACGCCAAGTAAGTCTTGATCCTTTTATGGGATTGTGTATCTCATTTGAGATACACAGGAGGCTCGAATGCCCACCCATACCTCTATGTTGCATGTCCGTGTGGACGATCATCTCAAGGCGCAGGCCAGTAGCGCACTGGCAGGTGTAGGCCTGACCCTATCGGACGCAGTCCGTATTCTGCTGACCCGTGTGGCGGCTGAAGGGGGTCTGCCGGCCGGTCTGACTGCAAATCCTGAAAGCTATGATAAATGGTTCCGGGCGAAAGTGCAGGAAGCGCTGACAGACACCCGACCTGGCGTTCCACATGACCAGGTCATGCGTGACGCCCGGGCATTGATCGACGGCAAACGGGGTGCCTGAACTCGAATGGAAAGCCTTCGCAGTCGCCGACCTCATGGCAATTGTCGACTATATTTCGGATGACAATCCTGATGCTGCTCTTGCTCTGACGGAGGAAATTCAAGGAAAGGTTGCGCAACTTCCAATGCATCCCAAGCGCTGCCGACCGGGACGCGTTCAGGGAACACGTGAGTTGGTCGTTCGCCCGAACTACATTGTCATCTATGCTGAGACGCCGTCTGTCGTGACGATCCTTCGCGTGCTTCATGCCGCGCAGATGTGGCCCTGATAAGCGATCGGTCGAAAGACAAGGGCGGGCGCCGGCTTAGCGGCAGTGTCCCGGTCAGATCCGTCCTGTTCCGGTCACGGCAACGCGATCATCTTGTCATGGATTTTTCTGCACCATGCCGCTAACTCGAAAGTTATGAAGACCTATCTTCGGGCCCTGTTTCTTGTCGCCTTCACCGTCTTTGCGGTTGGATCGATGATGCCCGCGCCGGCGACTGCCGCTTCAGCGCCCGATGACGGCATGATGGCAATGGCACATCTCGGCATGTCCGAATGCCTGGATTGCAGCGACAGGGGTAAAGTTGAAACGGCGGCCTGTAATCTGATCTGTGCGGCGGGGGGCTTCGTCCCGGTTCCTGAATTCCAGACCTCTGATCTCAGACAGGCTCGGCGCCTCCTGAGGCGGCAGGCTGCCGATGTCATGTTCAGTGATCTGCATTGGCTGCCGCTACGAAGCCCCCCACGCCCACTCATCTGATTTGATTTCCTCTGTGGCAGGCAAAGCTTGCGCACAAGGTTTTGCCCCGTTGTGCTGGCTCCCTGCCAGGACTGCTGCGTCCCCTTCGGTCAGCAGTCCCGTTTCAAATCCAGATAGTCAGGTGTCCTATGCAGAAAATTTTTCATGCAACTCTCCAAAGTCGTCATTTTCCCGGGGGTGAACTCGACCGCGCGGATGTCGGATGTGGCCGTGTCCATGGCCAGATGGACCTTGCGCCATTGGCGACGGCCCTGAACACCATGCTTGCGCGCCTGCCATTCACCGTCGCCGAGGAACTTGATCCCTGTGCTGTCCACCAGCAGGTTCAGCGGCCCGGCAGCGCGGCGATATGGGATCCGCACCTTCAGGGTCTTCTGCCTGCGGCACAGGGTCGAATAGTCCGGAACGGGCCAGTCCAGCCCGGACAGCTGCAGGAGACTGGAGACCATCCCGGCAGTCTGCCTGAGCGGAAGCTTGAACAGAACTTTGATCGACAGGCAGAACTGGATCGCCGCATTCGAGAAGACCGGCGGGCGCCCCGGGCGACCCTCATGCGGTGCGTGCCAAGCCATCTCCTTGTCCAGCCAGATCAGCAGAGACCCACGCTTTCGGAGCGCGTCGTTGTAGGCGAACCAGTTCGTCGTGCGGTAGCGGGCGGGCTTGGGCTTTCTCATGCTGCCCGTCTAACCGCATGCATCCGTGGTGTGAATCCTTCACGGCGAGAGTTCTGCAACAACGCCTCCTGCGTGGCCGCGAGGCAGACCCGCTCCCTGCATGGATCGACGACGCGATCGAAACCGACCTGGCGCCCATCGTGCGCTTCGCACGCACATTGAACCGGGATTTCGATGCGGTAAAAAACGCTATCGAGATGCCCTGGAGCAACGGCCAAGCAGAAGGTCAGATTAATCGTCTGAAGACCCTCAAACGTGCCATGTACGGCCGAGCCGGGCCAGAACTGTTGAGGGCAAGAATGCTGCCCCTCCGCCACACAGATTGAGGCAGAGCCGATTTAAAGGCAACGCGACATATGTATATCTAGCATTGGAATCTGCCGGGTTTCCAGACGCAAGCGGTAGTAAAAGTTCGGGTTTTCGCCCCGGTTTGCGCCGCGTAAATTGACCCCCATGGCCGGGGGCGGCGTCCTTTCAGCGGCCATGGCCGGTCGCCCGACGTTCAGATGTTCAGAAACTTATAGGCCACCCGCGCCAGCGTTTCGGGGGTGATGGGCTTGTAAAGCAATTCGACGGATTGCCGCGCCGCCTGCTGGGCCAGCGCCTCGGATCGTTCCGCCGTCATCAGGCATTTCGCCGGCCGGCCCGGCAACAGCGGTTCCATCGCGGCCAGACAGGCCAGCCCGTCCATCCCCGCGCCCAGCCGGTAATCGACAAGGCACAGATCGGGTTCGACCCCGGTATCCCGCAACAGCGCCAGCGCATCCTCGCCCGAGGGCACGTCCAGCACGTTGATGCCCCATTGTTCCAGCAATTGCGACAGGGCCAGCGTGACCTCGGCATCGTTCTCGACGATCAGCGCGGTCATGTCGATGATCTCGTCGGGCGCTGCGGGGGCGGGGGCGCTGCGGTGCAGCCGGTGATCGCCCTGCCGGGTCGAGGCCAGCTCGACCGAAAAGGTCGAGCCACAGCCCGGCGCTGATCGCAGGTCCAGCCGGTGGCCCAGCAGCGATGCGGCGCGTTCGACGATGGCCAGCCCCAGCCCCAGCCCCTCGGCGGCGCTGGCCTTGGCATCCAGACGTTTGAATTCCTTGAAGATATCCTGCTGGTCGCCGGCGGCGATGCCGCGCCCGGTATCGCGCACCTGGATCAGCTGGCGGTCGGGCCGGCGGCGGGCGGTGACCAGAACCCGGCCCCGATCGGTATAGCGGATCGCATTCGAGATCAGGTTCGCCAGAATCCGCCGCAGATAGATGCGGTCGGACACCACCGTCGCATGGGCCGGGCGGATGATCAGCTCGATCCCCTTTGCCTCGGCGACCGGGGTGAATTCGTCGCGCAACTGGTCGAACAGTGGCCGCAGCGAGATCGGCTCGATCGTCAGCGCCGCCTGACCGACCTCGAGCCGCGAGATATCCAGCAGGGCGCCCAGCAGGCCGCTGACCGAATCGAGCGAGCGCTGCACGTTTTCCAGCTTGGCCCGCTGCTGCGGCGGGGCCACGTCCTCGATCAGCGACCCGACATAGAGCGTGGCCGCCGACAGCGGCTGCATCAGGTCATGGCCCACCGCCGCGACGAAACGGATGCGGGACGCATTGGCCCGTTCGGCGCTGGCAAGCGCGTCTTGCAGTTCCAGCGTGCGTTCGATGACCCGCGCTTCCAGCGTTTCATTGGCGCGGCGGATGGCCAGCATCGTATTGCGTTCTTCGGTGATGTCGTCGATCGACATCACGAAGCCACCATCGGGAATTTCCTGCGCATAGATGGCCAGCGCGCGGCCGCCGCCATCGCGGGTCACCTCGACCTTGAAACTGTCCTTGCGGCGGACCGAGCGCACCCAGTCGACCAGCCGGTTGACCCCCTGATGGGTCGGGAATGACAGTTGCGCGCGCAAGTGATGCAACAGGTCATCGACCAGCAGACCGGCGCGCAGCCGGGCACGCGGGATCGCCAGCATCTCGCCCAGACGGGCATTCCAGCCGATCAGCCGCAGCCGCGCGTCAAAGATGCACACCCCCAGCGGCACATGGTCCAGCGTTGCCTGCAACACGGCGGTCTGGTCATCCAGCAGCCGTCCGCGCTCGGCCCGCTCGCTGAGGATCAGGTCGGTCACGTCGGTTTGCAGGATCGCGGTGCTGCCGTCGCTGGTGCGCTGTTCGGACACCTGCACCCAGCGGCCGTCGGCCATGCCCTGGGTCAGGATGAAATGGCGTTCGCTGTGGCGCTTCTTGCGCATCTCGATCCAGCCGTCGCGCGTCATGCCCGGCGGGATGACGAGATGGCGCGAACTGGCGACGAGGTGCAGATAGTCGTCAAAGCCAAGACCCGGCCGCAGCCGGTCGACGATATCGGGCAGCAGCGCGTTGAAACGGGCATTGCACAGGATCAGCCGGTCCTGCGGATCGAACAGGGCAAAGCCTTCCTGAATGGTTTCGATCGCCGCCGACAGGTTCTGCCGCGCCAGTTCCTTTTCGCGGAATGCATCGGCCAGTTGCGCATTCGACGCGTTCAGCAGGTCGAGCGCGCGTTCCAGATCGCGGGTGCGGGCGCGGACCTTGTCCTCCAGCACGGCGGCGCGTTGAAACTGGGCATAGCCGGCGCCGCTGTCCTCGGGCAGGTCCTCGACATGGCGGATCAGCGCCTGGGTGATGCGCACCAGCTTTTCATGGCGCCGATCCGGGCTGTCGCCGGGCGCCATCATCCGTTCGACATCGGTCGGCAGATCCGTGCGCGCGCCGGTCATGGGGTGCCGTCCGGCCCGTAAAAGGCGATCCCGGTCAGCGTCTGGTTGACATGCATAGTGCCGATCTGTTCGCCATAGGTGGAAAAGCCCGTGACGCGGTTTTCGGCCAGGATGCGGCTGACCTCGGTCGTCTGCTGCATGCTTTCGGCAGCGATCCGGCGAAGGATACAGTCAAAGCCCAGCACCATCCGGGGCGTGCGGTCGCGCCGCAGATCACGCATGACGCCGCCCAGATGCGCGGCCAGATCGCTCTCGGCCGACAGGGTCAGGACCATGCCCTCGGCCACGGCGCCAAAGAAGACCAGCGAATCTTCCGGCCCGACATGGCGGATGGCGCGGACATGGTGGCGACCGCCGGCGCGGACCAGAACCGGGCGGGTGGCGAAGATTTCGGGCCCGAGGCTGTCGACCGGGCGGTCCAGCAGCCGCGCATATTCGCGCGCCGCCGGTTCGTCATTGATGCGCAGCACGGCGCGGTTGACCGGATCGGCGCTGGTCACCACCATCTGGGTGCGCGACGGGCAGGTCGCGTCAAAGGAAAACACCCGGAACGGCGCCCGCGCACGCAGCAGGCAAAGGACCGCCGCGCGGGTGCGGATCTTGCCATCGGCAAAGACATGGGTGTGCACCAGCTGGCGGTCGTCGCCGGCCGATCCGCCCACCGTCGGCATCGGCCCCAGCCCACCGGCCAGTGCGGCGATCAGCTGTTCTTCATGGCCCGACAGCCCGTCAACCATCAGGATCGCCAGCTCATGCGCGAAATCCCCGCGGCGGCGGTGCAGCGCCTGCCGCGCACGGCGCAGCCGGGCGATGACGTCGCGGCTGTCGACCGCATCGACCGGGTCGATCAGCACGGTTTCGGCGGCAAAGCCGGCGGCGGGAAAGCCGACCGCGACCAGATGCCCGTCGGCATAGCCGGTTTCGCAGATTTCGCCTGCCGTGGTGCAGCCGGCGATTTCGCTGCGCGGGAAGGTCTCGGTCGCGCGGGCCAGGATCGCGTCCATGTCAGCGGCGCGGGCGGCAAACAGGATGATCAGCGCAAAGGGGCCGGGCCCAAGCGCGGCGGCCAGCCGCGCCACCGGGTCGGGATCATCCATCGGCACGGATGCGCGGCACGGGGCCAGCACGTCTTTCGCGCCCTCGCTGCCGGGGGGTGGCGGGTTAAGTGTTTCCTCCGGCATCATTCAACAGCCCCGTCATCTTCGCGTCCCGCGCCATCAGCACCGCCTGCGTTCGCGAGGTGACGCCCATCTTGCGCATGATCGCGGTGACATGCGCCTTGACGGTTGTTTCCGCTATGGCGAGCTCATGCGCAATCTGCTTGTTCATCTTGCCCTCGCAGATCAGGTCAAGAATCCGCGCCTGCTGATTGGTCAGTTGCGACAGCCGGCGGATCGCGGTGTCGCGCCCGGATGGCGGCATCGCGTCCAGTTCTTCGTCAGTGGGCAGGTCGGGGGCATAGATTTCCCCCGCCGCCAGCGCCTGAAAGGCGGCCTTGAACACCTCGCGCCGGGAATGTTTCGGCACGAAACCCGCCGCCCCGGCGGCCAGCGACGCCCGCACGACCCGCGTTTCATTGACCGATGTGACCAGCAGGATCGGCGTCTGCGGCGCGATCCGGCGCAGCGTGATCAACCCTTCCAGCCCGTCCACATCGGGCAGGTTCAGGTCCAGCAGCACGACATCGAAACTGCCGCCATCGGTCAGCATGCCGGCCGCCTGCGTCAGGTTTTCGGCATGCATGACGGTTTCGATCCCCGACACCGATTGCAGCGTCATGGCAAGCGCGTCACCGAACAGCGGGTGATCCTCGATGATCAGCGCGGTGCGAAAGGCGGCATCGGCCTCGGGTGTCGGAATTGCGCTGGTCGCCATGGCGGGCCCTTTGGGTTGGAGGGATGGGTGACGTTTAGTCTAAGTTGTGTCGCGCGCTGCGCCGAGCCGTAAATTGGTCGAACATGCGGCCTCGGGATGGGGCGCGATGACGAAAGGGACGCGAACCGCCGGCCCGCGCCCCTGACGATACCACTGGCAAGTGCCTGTCAGTTGGCCGCCAGCTGCTTGGGCAGCTTGAAGGTCCAGACGGTGCCGCCCTGGTTCAGATAGTTGACCTTCTTGGCGACCTCGCCGCCCCACAGCGGCACGGCGCCGCCCCAGCCCGAGACGATCGAGACATATTGCTCGCCATCCTGTTCCCAGGTGATCGGCTGGCCGACGATGCCCGACCCGGTCTGGAACGACCACAGGATTTCGCCCGTGGCGTCATCCAGCGCCATGAAGTCACCCTCGGGGTTGCCCATGAAGACCAGGCCGCCGGCGGTGGTCATCACGCCGCCCCACAGGGGTGCGTCGTTCTTGTATTCCCATTTCACTTCGCCGGTATTGGGGTCGATCGCCTTCAGGCTGCCGATATGGTCGTCGAAGATCGGCTTGATGGTAAAGCCCGCGCCCAGATAGGCCGCGCCCTTCTTGAAGCTGATCGGTTCGTTCCAGATGTCCATGCCCCATTCGTTCGAGGGCACATAGAACAGTTCGGTCGACTGGCTATAGGCCATCGGCATCCAGTTCTTGCCGCCGAGGAAGGACGGCACCGCAAAGACCTGCTGGCCCTTGCCGCCTTCGGCGGCCTCATTGGCGGCGCCGGGGCGGCTGTCTTCGTTATAGATCGGCCGGCCCGTGTCATCGATGCCGGATGCCCAGCTGATGTTCTGAACAAAGGGCCAGGCGTTGACATAGGCGCCATCCTGACGGTTCAGGACATAGAAATAGCCGTTCCGGTCGGCGGTGGCGAAACGCTGGTTGCCGTCCTTGTCGACAAAGGGCACGACCTCGTTCACGCCGTCGAAATCCCAGCCTTCGCGCGGGGTGGACTGGAAATGCCACTTGATCTCGCCAGTGGCGGGGTCGATCCCCAGACGCGACGCGGCATAGAGGTTGTCGCCCTTGTTGCCTTCAACGGGTTCGCCGGCGCCGCGCAGGTGGCTGTTCCAGGGCGACGGGTTGCCGGTGCCAAAGACCAGCGTGTTGGTGTCCTTGTCATAGGACCCGCCCAGCCAGGTCGCCCCGCCGCCGGTCTTCCACATGTCGCCCGGCCAGGTGGCGTTCAATTCGCCGGTCATGGTGCTTTCCGCGCCGTTCAGCGTGCCCATGTGCCCTTCGATCACCGGGCGCGTCCAGACCGTTTCGCCGGTTTCGGCATCGCGGGCCTGAACCTCGCCGACGACGCCGAATTCACCGCCGGAATTGCCGGTGATCACCAGCCCGTTCACGATCAGCGGTGCGGCGGTATAGGAATAGCCTTCCTTGTAATCGGCGATCTTCTTGTTCCATTTCACGTCGCCGGTCTTCAGGTCCAGCGCGACGATCCGCGCGTCCAGCGTGCCGAAATAGAAATTGTCGCCAAAGATCGCGCCGCCGCGATTGACCACGTCACAGCAGGGCAGGATCCCTTCGGGCAGGCGGGCGTCATATTGCCAGACTTCCTTGCCGGTCTTCAGGTCGACCGCATAGACGCGGGAATAGGACCCGGTGACATACATCATCCCGTCATGGATCAGCGGCTGGCTTTCCTGGCCGCGCTGCTTTTCGCCGCCAAAGGAAAAGGCCCAGGCGGGCACGAGGTTCTGGACATTGTCCTTGTTCAGGGTGGTCAGCGGGCTGAAACGCTGAAGGTCGCGGCCCATGCCGTTGGTCAGCACGTCGCCCGTCGATGCCTGGTCATTGGCCAGGTCTTCCTCGGTGACGGCGGCGCCGGCCGCCGTGGCGATGCCGGTCATTGCCAGGACCGTCGCCAGCACGAATCTGTTCATGTTCTCTCCTCCGCTTGGTGTCGGCCTCTCTTTGTGCCGAACCGGCCCGAGGCGTCTGGCGGTGAGTATGCGGATCGCCCCGCCGCGCGGTATATTGTCCATTGGTCGAATGGGTCGGCGTGGTGGGGGCGGGCGGCGTCAGAACAGGTTCTGATAGCGCCATTCATCCGCGTCGGGCGTGACCGCGCGGGGGTCGTAATCGGCGGCCTGCAGATCGCGCGCCGTTGTCAGGCCCTGCTGCGCCGCGCCGTCGATCATGCGCCGGCCGGCCTCGGGATCGCGCGCGACGCCGTGGCCGCGCAGCAGGTCCAGCCCCCGGTTCAGCATCCCGACCGGATCGCCGGCATCGGCCGCGCGGCGATCCCATTCGGCGGCGCGGGCCGAATCCTGCGGCCCGCCCAGCCCGTTTTCATCCATCTGCCCCATCCAGGTCATCGCCCCGGTCCAGCCATCATCGGCGCAGCGTTCGAACAGGGTCCGGGCCGGGCCGTGGCGGCCGCTTTTGGTGATGTAATAGCCGGCGGCGCAATTCGTCATCGTGGTTTGCCCGCGTTCGATGTCGCGCATGACGCGCTGCCAGGTCATCTCGTCGGGGTTCAGGTCGCCAAGCTGATCGGCGTCCTGCGCGGCGGCGGGCAGCGCGCAAAGGGCCGCAAGCGCAGCCCCGCAGATGATCCGAATCATTTCCCATCCTCCGCCGGTTGCCAGACGGCTGAAGATAGCACCGCGCCCCGCGGTCCGGGCTTGGACCATGGTCGTATTTTCGCGGCCGGCCAATTTTCCCAGACTTCGGCGAAAGGGGGACTTTGCATGTTTCGATGGCTGTCCGCGCCGCTTGCCTGCATTGCCGTCGCAGGCAACGCGGCGAGTGCCGAACAGGTGCGCATCGACCTGATCGAGCGGCAGGTGACGCCGCCGCCGATCCTGTCGAACCTGATCGCGCCGCCGCCCGATCTGGGCGTGGCCGGCGCCCGTGTCGCGCTGTCCGATATCGCCACGACGGGCCGCTTTCTGGGCCATGAATACCGGCTGAACGAAACCATCGTCGCGCCGGATGACGATTTTCTGGCGGCGGCACGCGCCGCCCTGGCGGATGGGGCGCGGCTGCTGGTGGTCAAGGCGCCGCCGGCCGATCTGCTGGCGCTGGCCGATCTGCCCGATGCCGCCGGTGCGGTGATCTTCAACACCGCGGCCCCCGATGACAGCCTGCGCGGGGATGATTGCCGCGCGAATGTCCTGCACACCACGCCCAGCCTGTCGATGCGGGCCGATGCGCTGTCGCAATTCGCGTTGAAAAAGCAATGGACCGATCTGGCGATGGTCCATGGACCGAACCCCGAAGACGCCGCCTTTGCCGATGCGATCCGCGCCTCGCTGACGAAATTCGGGATCGGGCTGAAGGGCGAGGCGGACTGGAAATTCGATGCCGACATGCGCCGTGTCGCCTCGGCCGAGGTGCCGCTGTTCACCCAGGACCTGCCCGAACATGACATGCTGATCGTGGCCGATGAACGCGGCGATTTCGGCCGCTATATCGCCTATAACACCTGGCAGGCGCGGCCCCTTGCCGGGTCCGAAGGGATCATGCCGCGCGGCTGGTCGCCGGTGGTCGAAAACTGGGGCGCGGCGCAGTTGCAAGGCCGGTTCCGGGACGCCGCGCATCGCGACATGCTGGTGCAGGATTTCGGCGCCTGGGCCGCCGTCGCCGCGATTGGCGAGGCCGTGACCCGCGCCGGGACCGCCGATCCTGGCGCCTTGCGCGACTATATCCTGTCGGATCAGTTCCGGCTGGCCGGGTTCCTCGGCACGCCCCTGTCGTTCCGCGGATGGGACGGCCAGATGCGCCAGCCGATCCCGCTGGTCACGGAACGCGCCGTCGTCAATGTCGCGCCGCTGGAAGGTTTCCTGCACCAGCGGTCCGAACTCGACACGCTGGGCACCGACCTGCCCACCACCACCTGCACCAAATTCGGAGTTGCCCGATGACGCCCCGCCGCTGCCTGCTTGCGCTGTCCACGTCGCTGGCCCTGACCCTGGCCGGCCCGGCCCTTGCCGATGAAATCTGGGTCACCAATGAACTGGACGACACGATCAGCGTCATCGATGTCGACACGCTGGCGGTCACCGCGACCTATCCGACCGGCCAGCGCCCGCGCGGCGTCACCTTTTCGCGCGATTTCAGCAGGCTCTATATCTGCGCGTCGGATTCGAATGCGGTGCAGGTGATGGATCCGGAAACCGGCGAGATCCTGCATGATCTGCCATCGGGCGCCGATCCCGAACAATTCGTCATCTCGCCCGATGACCGGCTGCTTTACATCGCGAATGAAGACGACGCGATCACCACCGTCGTCGATACCGAAAGCCGCAAGGTCGTCGCCCAGATCGATGTCGGGATCGAACCCGAAGGGATGGGGATATCCCCCGATGGCAAGATCCAGATCACCACGTCCGAGACGACGAACATGGCGCATTGGATCGACACCGAAACCCAGCAGATCATCGCCAATACGCTGGTCGATTCGCGGCCGCGCCACGCGGAATTCAGCCCCGATGGCAAGGAATTATGGGTCAGCGCCGAGGTCGGCGGCACGGTCAGCATCTTTGATGTCGCGACCCAGGCCGAACTGGCCAAGATCAGCTTTGCACTGCCCAATATCCGCCCCGAAAAGCTGCAGCCCGTGGGGATGCGCTTTTCGCCCGACGGGGCGCGGGTCTTTGTCGCGCTGGGGCCGGCCGACCATATCGCGGTGGTCGATGTCGCGACGCGCGCGGTGACGGATTACATCCTCGTCGGGCGCCGGGTCTGGCATCTGGCGTTTTCGCCCGACAACACGAAACTGTTCACGACCAATGGCGTATCGGGCGATGTTACGGTGATCGACGTCGCTTCGCTGACCCCGGTCAAGACGATCAAGGTGGGGCGTTTTCCCTGGGGCGCCTCGGCCCGGCCGACCGACTGAAAAGTCGCATCGACCAAGGTCGAATTGCCGCGCATGCAGCACGGATCGACACTGAACCACGCCGCGAACGGGACAGGAGGAACCGCCCATGACGACCAAGTTTCACAAATCCCTGCTGGCCGCCATCGCCGCCGGGTGCATCGCCGTGCCGGTTCAGATCATGGCCCATGGCGATGTCGCGCCGCAGCCGATGAACACCGATGCGCTGCCCGAGGTGGGCGAGGAATGGCTGACCGAAAACCCCTATCGGGCCGAGGCGGCGGGCGAAGATGTCTGGCTCGCCGCCGTCAAGATCGGGGATTCGGGCTATAACCAGAACTGCGCGCGCTGCCATGGGCTTGGCGCCGTGTCGGGCGGCCTGGCCCCCGATCTGCGCTTCCTCGAGGCCGAGGAATATGGCGATGAATGGTATGCGGAACGGTTCCGCGACGGCTATACGCAGGACGGAACCACCAAGATGCCCGCCTTTGGCGAGGTTCTGGGCCAGAAGGCCGCCTGGGCGATCCGCACCTATATCGAGACCCGCCCCGAGGATGGCGCGCTGGATGCCAGCGCCGACCGGCTGCGCGAAATCCGCGATCAGCTGGCCGCGGGCGAGGGCGACCCGATGGCGCTGAAGGCCGAGCTGGCCGAGATCGCTGGTGCCGTCGCCACCGCATCCGGTGCGCCCAAGGCCGACAGCGCCGTGTCGCGCGCCGCTGCCGCGCTGACCGATGATCCGGCATCCGGGAAACATGCCGCCGAATTGCTGACGATCGGGCTTTCCGCATCGAACTGAGGGATGTGATGGGATCAGGTTTTCCGATTGCGGGCGCGGCCCTGCTGGTCTTTCTGGCCGGGGCCGCGCCCGGTTTTGCATCCTGCGCCGGCGTGGCGCCCGATCAGCGCCAGCAGAACAGCTTTCCGCAGGATATCGGCCGCACGCTGGACCGGATCACCGACGAGGGCTGGATCGAGATCGCGGTCTATGAAGATTTCCCGCCCTGGTCCTATCTGGCCAATGGCCAGCCGGCCGGGATCGATGTCGATCTGGCGCGGCTGATCGGCGGCGATCTGGGCGTCGAGACCCGGATCCGCATGGTCCAGGCGGGCGAGACGCTGGACCAGGACCTGCTGAACTATGTCTACAAGGGCGCGGCGGTGGGCGGGCATGTGTCGAACCTGTTCCTGCATGCGCCCTATGACGTGGATTATGCCTGCCGTTTCGATCAGGTCGTCTTCACCGGCATCTATGCCGAGGAACATCTGGCGATCGCCTATGCACGCGCCGAATACCCCGAAAAGCCGCCTGTTCCGGCCTTTTTCCGTTACGACACGGTGGGGGTCGAAAACGATTCCATCTCGGATTTCTTCCTGACCGGGCTGGTCGGGGCGGCGGGCGACAAGGTGCATCGCTATCCCAATGTCGCGCAGGCGATGGCGGCCCTGGTGGCGGGGGACGTGATGGCGGTGATGGGCCCGCGCGCCCAGCTGGAAGCCGGCGCGACGGACGCCATCGGCATCCATGAGCCGCCCTTTCTGGGGCTGGAACGGTCGAAATGGACGCTGGGGCTGGCCCTGTCGACCCAGCACCGGCCGCTGGGCTATGCGGTGGATGACATCATCGGCGCGGCCATTGCCGACGGGCGGATGGAACGGATCTTTGCCGATCATGGCGTGACCTATCTGCCGGCGGTGCGCTGAAACGGGGGCAGGCCGGGGGCGGGGCGCGTCAGAGCGTCGTCAGGTTGCCATCGAAATCGACCAGCCGCACCGGGCCGGTGTCCAGCCGCCGGGCGGCGGCGGCGATGGCCGGGCGATCCATCAGCACAAAGGCCGTCGATGCCGCATCGGCCAGCGCGGCTGTTCCTGTCTCGACCGACACCGTGGACCAGCGCGGGCGCTGGCCTGCCGGGCCGATGATATGGCTCTGCCCGCCCGGAAAGACCAGCGCGCCGGGCGATGATGTCGCGATGGCCCGCCCCGCGCGCAGCGTCAGCCGCCCCAGAACCCCGGCGTCGGGATCGGCCAGTTCCAGCGCGAAATCGCCGCCAATGGCGCGGGTTTCGCCCAGATCGACCAGAATATCGCCAAGGCCGCGGTCCGCCAGCAGCGCGGCGGCGCGGTCGGTCGCGATCCCCTGGGCGATGCCGTTCAGCGTCACGGCCTGACCCTGCGCCAGCCGCAGGTCGCGCCCGTCGCGCACCAGCCCGCCAAGCGGCGTCAGGGGCCCGGGCGCCGCGCCACCGGCCAGCGCCTGCCACAGGACCTGGACCCCGGGGTCAAAGACGCCGCCGGTCGCGCCATGCACCCGCCGGGCCAGCGTCACGGCATCCAGCAGATCATCCGACGCGGTGACGCGGCCGTTGCGGTTCAGGCGCGTCACCTCGGAATCGCGGAACAGCGAAAACACCGCCTCGATGCGCCCGATCATGGCGCGCAGATCGGCCAGCACCCTGTCCGGCGCGGCGCCGCCCCGGATCACGATGCGCGCATCCGCGCCCAGCGCCTGGCCGCGCCATTCGGCCGCCGCCGCCTTCGCCGCCACCGTCGCCGCCGCCGGGCCGGCGACCAGCGCCCCGGCGGTGATCGTCAGAAAGCGCCTGCGCCCGATCATGCCGCCATCCTCCGGCCGCGCGCCTTCAGGATCAAGGGCACGCACTGGCCCGGGTCGTGATGGATCTTGACGCAGTCAAGGCACTGGAAACATTCGGAATAGCGGATTTCGCCCTTGGGCGCGATGGCGTCATATTTGCAGCGCACGCGGCACAGCTGGCAGGGGCTGCCGCAGGCCGCGCGGCGCGGGATCCAGCGGCGCAGGCGCAGCACCCCGCCGATCCGCATCAGGGCGCCAAGCGGGCAGATCGACCGGCAGAACCCCTTGAACCAGACCATCGACACCGCCAGCCAGCCGCCCGCCCACAGCACATAGGGCCAGGGGCGGTCGAAATGCATGGTGATGGCGGTCTTGAACGGCTCGATCTCGGCCACGGTTTCGGCGTGGTCGGGGGCGATAAAGGCGACCGCGATCAGACCGGCCAGCGCCACCGGCCCGGTCCACAGCAAGGCGCGGCCGAGGCTGCGCGGCGGTTCCCATTCCGGCAGCCCCAGCCGCCGCCCGGCGTGATGGGCGAATTCCTGCATCGCCCCAAAGGGGCACAGCCAGCCGCAGAACAGCCCGCGCCCCCACAGGACGAAACCAATGATCGCCGCCGCCCAGACCATCAGCGAGAACGGATCATAGAGCAGCACCGCCAGCCCGCCGCCCTGCGTCACCCCGCGGATCACCGCAAGCGGCGTGACGATCGACAATTGCCCCTGACCCCAGAACCCGACAAAGCCGATCACGGCCGCCAGAATTGTCAGCCGGATGGCGGTGAAACGCCGCTGCCGCGCCAGCCAGCTTTGCCGCATCAGCGCGGCGCCCAGCCCCAGCAGCCCCGCCGCCAGCAGGATCAGGTCCAGCCGCCGGTTGCGCAGCGCATCGACCCAGGGCGCGGTCTGCACCGGCGCGGCGGCCGCCAGAAAGAAGCGTTCCGGCAGGCCCATGGCCAGATCGAAATCGCGGATGCCGGTTTCGGGTTGGAACATGCCATGTTCGCGCTGCGCATGCAGCACCAGCGACCAGTCGCGGCTCGGGTCAAAGCCCAGTCGCCGGTCCAGCCGCACCACCATGATCGTCGCATCCTGCAACGCATCAGGCAGGTCCGGGTGCAGCTCGGCCAGGATATCGGCATCGCGCAGTGCCAGCGGCAGCCCGTCCTGCACCGCGCCGATCCGGTCGGGGGCGGTATTGCGGATGAAATCGGGGCCGACCAGCCCGTGCCGCCCGGCCTCGATCAGCAGGATCATCTCATCATCCGGGGCCAGCGTGGTAAGCCGCCGGACCTCGGCCAGGGTGGCGGGGGCAAGGACGGCGGCGGCAATCGCCGGCGGGCCGATATCGACGGCGAACAGGTCCAGATAGGCGCCGTCCGGGTCGGCCGCGGCATCCGGGTCGTCATCGGCCCATTGCGTGCCGGCAAAGGCGGCATCGGCATCGGCATTGCTGACCAGCAGGTGCCGCGCCAGCCCCTGCGCCAGCATCGCATTCCAGTCCAGCGCTTCGGCGTGATCGGGATCGGGGCGCGGCGGGGGGCCGGCGCTGATCCCCTTCATCTTTTCGCGCGCCACGGCTAGGGCGGAGGCGAGGATCGATTCATGCGCGATCCGGACGCTGGCCGTGGCCTTGGTGACGCCGTCGAGGTAGACCAGATCGCCCCCCGCCTGATCGCCATAGGGGCTGCCGACGACCAGCGCCTGATTGATCGAATGGCCGCGATATTGCGACAGGAACTGGCGCAGCGGTGCCTCGCCCAGACCGGACACGAAGATCGGCTCGTTATGGGCCAGCAGCCGCACGTCGATGAACGTGCCCTCAAGATCCAGCAGCACCAGCATGTTGATCGGCTGTCCGGAAAAGCCGGGCAGGGGCGCCAGCGGGCCGGTTTCAAACACATAGCCCGCATCGCCGCCGCCCGAATTCGTCAGCCCCCAGACGCCCTTGTCGTTCAACGGCTCGCCCAGCGCATAGGGCGCCGCGATCATGTCGCCAAGCGCCGCGCGCGTCAGCGGTTCGGCGTGCAGGGGGGCGGCCCAGAACAGGATCAGCAACATCAGCCAGCGCATGGGGGCAGACTAGCGCCGCCGCGCCGCTCATAAATGCGACCAAAGTCGACCGCGTGCCGGTCGGGGCGCGGTCCGGCGGCCGCGACCGCTAGCCCCGCATCAGCATCGCGCGAAAGCCGGACCAAGGGCCAAAAGCCCGTGGCCAGAAAGGGTTGCGCGCGCGGGAAGGCGTGAATGCTGTGCATAGGGATGGTGTTGTCGTGAACGAGTCGCAGTCAGATTTCTGGATTCTACCGCCCGGCAGGGTTGATGCCGAACCGGGGCAGGGCGCGCGCCCGGTTTCCGGCCCCCTGCCGATGGTGGCGGCTGCGCCGCAGACCCGGTTCGCGGTGACGCGGATCGACGCTGTCACCCCGCTCGACGATCAGCTTGGCATCGACCCGAAGCGCGGCTGGCCGGCGGCGCTCGACCCGTTTTTCGCGTCGGATCGCGGGCGGCATTGCTATGTGTTGCTCGATGCGGCCGAGGGTGACGGGCTGACCGAGCTGCTGGACGGCTCCGGGCTGGACCATGTCTGTCTGTATCAAGGCGCCGCCCTGTATGAGCTGGGCGAGGTCGCGCCCTGGCTGGTGCGGCTGGAGCCCGGCAGCAGCTTTGCCCGGATGCTGCTGACGCGCGGGCGGTCGCCGGCCAGCATGTGGGGGCGGTTTGGTGGCCTGTATCTGCGGACCGATGCCGGGCTGGGCGATCTGCGGGCCCATCTGCGGCGGCGGCTGCGGGTGCAGGACGCATCGGGCAAGGCCTATTATCTGCGCTTCTGGGACAGGCGGCTGATCGCGGAACTGGCTCGGTTGCAGGGCGATTCTGCCGATATCCTGCGGGCGCTGTTCGATGGCCGCGATCTGCGCATCGACGCGCTGGCCCGCGATCTGGGCGAGGGCAATTTCGCCATCATTGCACGCCAGAATGGCGGGGATGCCGGCANGGCGGCGCCGGCAGCAGCGGCCACCGCCAGCCGCGCGGATCTGACGCTGCCGGCGGTGCTGCGCGCGGTGCGGGCATCGGCGCAGACGACCTGTGTGCAGGTGGTCACCGACGGGCTGATGCGGTCGATCCCGCGGCATCTGCGGATGCTGGATGTCCGGCGCGCCGAGGTCGAACGGCTGGTCGTGCAGGTCGCGGCCGATGCGCGCGGCTTTGGCGTCACTGGGCGGGCAGCGATCGGCAAGCTGGCCGCCGCATCGGCCTTTCTGGGCTATCGGATGCTGTATGATCCGCGGCTGGCACGGCTTTGCGCGCCCTGGCTGCCGGTGCGCGCGCCGCTGTCGGATCTCGCGTCGGTCACCCGGATGATCGAGGGTATCGCCGAATGGCGTAACAAGCAGGGGCTGGTCGGCGATCTGGCGCAACAACTGGCTGCCATCGGCCAGACCGGGCCGGACCCGGCGCGCAGCGACGGCGGGGCGCAGGGGATTATGGCCGACTGTCGCGTAGCCCTTAAAAGGGCTCTGCCTCAATCTGTGTGGCGCACTATCCTGAGAACGGGAAGATTCAGGAGGGATATGTGGACTAATAATCAGATTTATGCATCGGGAACCGTTTGGCGCAGCTGCGGATTGGCATCGTTCATCACAGCGCCGACCTTTGCCATGCAGTACGTCATCTACGATCCACACCGCCGCGGCTTCTGGAAAAGTCCCACGAAGGTAGTGCCGACCCCGGACAAGGCAAAGGTATGGGGTCAGCTTTCAGCCGCTATCGCACAGGCATCAATTGCCAATCGCAGCCGCAATGTGCCGGATCACCAAGTGCCGAGCCTACACCATTGCGATCTGCCAAACTTCGTGGTTCGCGGGTATGACGACTATTGGATGTGTATGGAGACCCATAGTGCGCCTCCACATCACTTTCTGAGCTGAGGCTAGCGCAATGCCTCCCCCCTACCCTTCCCATCACACATGACTAATTCTACTGGATTTCAGATAATTCCCATCTGAGCGGCCCGTGCGACTGCACTGACGGAATTTGGTGCCCGGAGTTTGACTTGCGCCGTAGATAGTCGCTGTCTCAATGCCGACCGGCTGATGTTCAACGTCTCAGCGGCGTCATCTTGGTTGGCACCACCCTTGATCGAGGCCAAAGCGTCGATCTCGCCTTGGGTCAGCCCGATAGTTTTCCAATAGCTTGTGAAAAGGTTTGCCCACGCCTTCACGCGGCCCATGAGCAGTTCCATTTCTCCGTCAGTCAGCTCTCGGTCATTTCGGGCGATGGATAGGAATGACCGTTTGCCTTTCACCACTTCGACAAATGTAGCTCCGTAGACAAGACCATGGGTGGCTGCGTCAGCCATCACGCCTCGTAGATCGGGAAGGCTGGACTCCGACCAGCGGATCATTCCTGTGCGGGCCATGGTCCAAACGGTCATGGGATCGCCGAAAAAGTAGTTCTCCTGTTCGTACTTTTTTGTCCAGGCATCAGGATAGCGGTTGAGGCAGAAATCAGGTTTTCCAAATTTCAGGCCAAGGCCGAGGATGAAACCTCCGTTGCCGATCCGTTCGAGGACAGCAAGTTCATCTTCATGATTCGGGATCACGAGTTCAATCATTTCAAGCCTGTCAAGAAAAAAATGCGTTTTGCACTAATCAACTGACCAAAAGGACATGTTAGTGTCAATGGTTAATTTCCCGCCGTAAGTGATGTTCAAGCAAATCGGCGAAATGCCATGGGAGGGACAGATGACCGACTTAACCGCCAAGGTGCGCCCGAGGGGCGTGGTTATCTCCGCCGAGGCAAACTTCACCGTCGATATGGCCCAAAACCTGCTGTCGATGTTTGACCATATGCAGGAAGGCCAAGAGATCACCGTGAAGTTTTCGAACAAGGGCGTGTGGGCCGTCACACCCGAAGGCATCCGCCTATTCATCGGCTCAACGGAAGTTTTCGAGGTAGGTACCAATGGTCAAGATGCAGCCAAGCCGCATGTTCAGTGACGCATCACGCGACGGCTATCAGGTCGAGGTTATCCGTTGCCCGGAGGACCTGGACAGGTGGCACCTGGTCAACGAATACCTGAAGCTGCGTAAGCAGATTTTCGTAGATCGTTTGGAATGGCCGCTGTTCCATGCTGAAGATCTTGAGTTCGAACAGTACGACTCCTTCAATACGATCTATGTTGTTGCAACGTTGAACGGCCTTGTAGTCGGAGGGGCACGGCTTCGCCGTACTGACCAGATTAGCGGGACCGGACAAATCCAATATAGCTATATGATCCGCGACGCCTGCTTGGGCGTGCTGCCCGGTTTGCCGCAGGAGCTGTGCCACGCGATCCCGCCGATGAATGAGAAAGTCTGGGAGATTACCCGCATGGTAGTCACCGGGTCGCGCGACGTGTCCAGGATGATCCTTGCTAAGATCAACACGTTCTTGGGCGAGGAAGGCGCTGAGACGGTCCTGTTCCTTGGATCGCCCGCATTTCAGCGAATGGCAAACTCGCTGTCGTGGCCCGTCAAGCAACTGGGCCCCGTCGCCAGCAACTCCGAAGGATCGTTCCAAGTCTTTGAGTGCCCGGTGCGCGAACTGACCTAAACAATTCAACAATGTTAAACAAACAATTCATTTATTGTTGACGTCTGTTGAATGGTTTGGTACTCAGATGGTGATCTAGTTAAAACCAGCTAGTGCGAGCAACCCAACATAGTGCAGTAAGGCACCTGTCGATGAGCAGGAGCCACCAATGAGTCTAGTCATACCGCCAGTGATACTCAGCGAGGAAGTTACGCAAGTCGTAGACGAGGGCGGATCGGTAATCGTCATATGCCAAGAAAGCGTTTCCAAGAAGGGAACAGCGGTAGTTGGCAAGTGGATATACGAGGTCTTATCGGCCGACAAAAAATCCCGCCGGTTATTGGTCTATAAAGTCAGAAACAAACCAGAAACATCGCTCACTGTGTCGGGCGTTGCGTCAAAACTTATGCTCTGGGGTTTCCCCGGATTGATAATGCCAATGCAAAAGGGGCAGGCTTTTGAACTATTTAAAGATGGCCGCTATACGGCAGATTGGAGGTCCGACACTTAAGGCGAATGCGTCTCTTGGACAGGCCATTCTTCGTATGGCCTCAATTCCCTCTTTTAGCAGTACAGCCCCTAATGCCTGTCTGTTCCAGCCTGCGGCAAAAGAGACATTTTCCAAAGCGAGGACGGACCAGCACCGCCCTAATCGCGCCATTGGTGTCCTTGTATCGTCGATAATCCTCTCTCATGCTTTCAGCGCCTCTGCCGACGTGTTGGTTATAGGCGAGGGCGGCTTTGTAAACTATGACCAGGGCAACGGCCTCGTTGTCTTCGGTCAAAAGCCTTTGGAACCTGTTGCGGATGTTCCGGCTGAAAGCATGTCTTTCGTCGCCCCCCGCGTTCTCCTCCCACGGGCAGACATTCTTGATGCCATTCACCAGACTGGTTTTAAGTACGCTAGTGATCGGGCAGTAGCTCAAGCGGGATTGTCGGCAACCGAATGGGTTGCGTTGTTCCGCTCAAACATTCAAATTGAAAGTGCGTTCAATCCTAATGCCCGTTCTCATGTCGGGGCAATTGGGCTGGGCCAGCTCATGCCGGGAACTGCCGCAGATTTGGGCGTTGATCCCCACGATATACACCAGAATTTGGACGGATCGGCACGCTATCTATTAGCGATGCTCCGCCAATTCGGCTCCAGCGAACTTGCACTAGCTGCATATAACGCGGGTCCGGATGCAGTCGAACGGCATGGGGGTATCCCGCCGTATCGAGAAACACAGGGTCACGTGCGCAAAGTGATGGCTGTGTTTAACGAAACCCTCCCCTAATTAGGAGAAGCTAACTATGAACCGGAATTTAATCGCACTGGCTGCGGTTACGGCTGTGCTATGGTCGCAACCTGCCTTTGCTCAAGAGATTGATTTAAGTGCAGTCGATTCACTGCTCAACTCGATCCTCACTGCGCTTACCGGTGTGACAGGTCGAACTGTCATGACAATCGTTGCGGTATTCGTCCTTATCGGCGGCGCGTTCAATTTCATTGATTGGGGGCGTGTTTTCACCCTGCTCCTTATCATCGTCGTGATCGGCGTTGTTCCGACTGTGATTCAGTCGATCTGGGGCGGCACCGCATAATGATGGAACGGACCCCCTTTTATATTGCGCTGACGCAATCTTCAAAGCTGTTCGGATTACCCTATGGCTTCGCGTTACCTTTTATGGGGGGGACCGTTCTCCCGCTAATTTGGTCTGTGAGCGTATTCACAATCGTTTGGTGCATTCTTGTTTACGGGCTTTGCCGTTGGGCAGCGGAGAAGGATGAAAAAGTGGTCGATGTTCTTTTGATCGGATCGCGTGTCGTTCCGGGAACCAGAACCCGCAAGATGTTCGGGGGTGACAGCTATGGCGCTTGATCTATCTGCGATTGCCGCAAATATCGTTGCCCAACGAAACCTGATTAAAAATGGCTTCATGCACGTCCCCTACGTGACGTTGGTGAATGACCATACGGTTCGTCTCCGCGACAACTCGTTTATGACCTGCATTCGTGTCGAGGGGCTGAATGCAGCTACGACACCGGATAAAGATCTGGACAGCATGAAGCGGGCCTTCGCCGGTGTCCTGGCGCAAATGGGCCCGAATTTCACGGTTTATACTCACAAAATTAGCCGTAAGGTTGATCTGACCGAGGGTCTTGAACCCCTCAAGGGCAATGATTTTTCCTCTGCTGTAGACAAGCGGTGGCGGGATGGTCTGGCGTCTAGCGAGCTGCGCGATAGCAGGCTTACCATTTCGATTGTCCGGACAGGTCGTCTCAAGAAAACGGCTGGCCTGTTTAGCCGTGCCAGCAGCCTTATCGAAGGTGCTGGCGATGCAAAAGATTTGGAGCTTCTTGAAGAAGTATGCCGGTTCATGCGGTCGGCTATCGGCGGCAACGCGACCCGTATTCTGACTGCCTCGTCCGGGGAACTGCTTGGCTTCCTGGGGTCGGTCCAGACTGCGGATGAACGCCCCATCTATCCAAGCGGCGCACTGACAGTCGTTGCCGACGATGTGCTGTCTGATCGTGTCACGTTCACCAAAGACGGCTTCGAGCTGACCGATGGTTCTTTGGGTGATCGGTATGGACAAATCCGTGCGCTTAAAACCTATCCGCCTCAATCATGGGTCACGATCTTCGATGATTTCGCACTGCCGTGCGATTACGTCATCAGCCAAAGCTTCTCGCCTATGGGTAACAATGCTGCGGCAGACCTGATCGAGCGCAAGCGGCGGATCATGTCGTCTACGGCAGACGTTCGGGCCAATGCCAGTGAAGCCCTCGGCGCATTGCATGAAAGCGTCTTGGTTCAGGACGTCTCTTTAGGTCATCATCAGCTATCAATTTCCATCGTGGATCGCAGCGAGGCGCGCGTTCGCGAAGTAATGTCCGAACTGGAAGGCGTTGCAACCAATGCGGGGGCAAGGCTGGTCAAGGATAGCTTTGTCAAACGCGCCCACTATTTCGCTCAGTTTCCGGGAAACATGGTGGCTCGGTCCCGGCTGAACGTCATCACAAATGTTCATTTTGCCGACTACTCGTCCCTTCATCGGACGCCGCTCGGAAAAACCGGCGATGTGCTTCCGTGGAAAACACCCGTAGCCGTCTTTCCGACTGCGCATGGGTCGTCCTATAGGTTCAGCTTCCATCGGCGCGGATCGGGCCAAGGTGAGCCGCCTGCAGGTCATACGCTCGTCCTGGGGGAAACCGGCTCCGGTAAAACCGTTCTGGCATCCTTCCTCTTGTCGCAAGCGCAACGCGCCGACACGCGGATTTTTGTTTTCGATTATCGCCACGGCCTTGAAATGGTCACGCGGGCGATGGGGGGCAGATATTCGACCATCGAAAGCGGTATGCCGACTGGCCTGAACCCGCTGTGGGTCGAAACTGACGAAGAAGGAACGGCATGGCTGACTGATTGGCTGGCTAATATCCTGTCGCCGAATGAAGAACTGTCGTCCCTTCAAACCCGCGCAATCCTCGAAAACGTCCGCCGCAATGCTGCCGCCGCCCCTTCGTTGCGGAAATGGGACATTTTCGCAAAGCAGTTTGCCTCCACTGATGATGACGGGCACGTGCAAGCCCGCGTTGCGGAATGGGCAAAGGGTGGCCGGTTCGGTTGGGTGTTCGGTGAAACCCTTGAGGATACATTTTCGCTGGATGGGAATGTCGTCGGCTTCGATCTCACGCAGATCTTGGATGCGCAGTCTGACCGTGAGCGTACCGCTGTCCTGAGCTATATCTTCCGCAGGATCGAACGCCAGATGCGCGACCGTACTCGCACAATCGTTCTCATTGATGAAGCGTGGAAGGCAATCGACAACCCCTATTTTGCAACGGTGATCGAGGGGTGGCTTGCCACGCTTCGCAAGCAGAATGCGGTTGTCGTCATGCTGACTCAGAACGCATCGCAGTTGGCGCGTTCTAAGGTCGGTGATCGCGTCTTCTCATTCTTCCCAACGCAAATTCTGTTTCCTGATGGGAAGTCTTCTTACGAGGATTATCAGGCTTTGCGGCTCAATGCTGCTGAGCTGGATATTGTCACATCGCGTTCCGCCGGGCGTAATTTCCTGCTCCGCGATGATGAAAACTCGGTCGTCCTCGATGCCGACCTGTCGTCCCTTGGCGACTACCTTCACATCCTCGGCGGTGGCTCGGCCGGACTTTCGGTAGCAGGCCCAGACTTCCGTGAAACCCCTGATTTTTGGAGAAAAGCGAAATGATGAAATCCGTGTTTTTGGTCGTCGGTATTCTGACTATCGCTGGCTGCACTTCGACGCAGGAGCGTGAAGCGCGGTGCAAGTGCTTCACAAGCAGCGGTGCCCCTAGCGGAAGGTGCGACTTTCAACCGCTGCCTGGGCAAACGGCGGTGTTCTCTTTTGCTGCCACGTCGCCGGATGCAGCAACCAACGCCCAAACGCGGGCGATGGCTGAAGGTATCAAAGAGGAGCTGTGCGGTGACCAGGCGCATTAAATCCCCTGCATGCGGGATCGGTGCGGCAATCGTAGCTGTCCTGCTTGGATCGTCCGCCATGGCTCAGGGTGTCCCTGTTGTCGATGGGCAGAGCTTTGCAGAGCGCCTGCGCGGGTATCTTCATCTTGAACATGATGAAGATACCCAAGTCGAAAAAGCGACTAACCGCGCTGAAATTCGGGACTTCGAAAATCAGCAGCTCGAAAGCCTCGACCGCATGATTGAGGCGTTTAGCTCGGTGTCCACTTTCCAGACCACGTTCATGGGCGGGAACTCGGACATGGCAGGTGTTGAAGAAGTCTATGGACCTCTTGCGAACCCTGCGGGCCGCTTTGTTTTTGGTGATGCGCGAGAGAACATTGAAGAAATCATCATTCGCGGATCGCAGGATACCTACAACCTCCCCGGTGTTGCCGCTGCGGGTCTAACCCCCCTGCAATGGCGGTGTCTGATGCAAGCCCTGATATGGCAGGAAAGCCGTTTTCAGGTAGGTGCAAGATCGCCTGCCGCTGCTTTCGGACTGACCCAAATCATCCCCGGCACTGCCCGCGATTTGGGTATCTATCCTGCCTATTACGACGATCCGTACATTCAGGTCGTTGGTGGGGGTCGGTATCTTGCGGCGCAGCTCCAACGCTTCGATGGCAATATCATCTTCGCATTGGGTGCCTACAACGCTGGCCCAGGACGGATCGAAGAATACGGAGGCGTCCCGCCTTTCGCAGAGACACAGCACTATGTTCAAGTGATCCCTGAAAAATATAATAGCTACTTGCGCACTATTGGCGGTGTCGAGGCTCAAGGCACAATTGATCCCGCTCTATATGCGGTTTCTGGCGCAAGTCTCATGTCTGCCGGGTCTTTGCATCATGCAGAGTATTCGATGAACAACGCGCAGATGGCGCTAATCCGCATTCGCAATCTCGTTGCGCAAATCAGAAACACGACCGACCCAAAAGACGCCTACGATTTGAATACGATGATGCGGGCTGAACTTACCCTAATTCTCAATGCACGGATCGAAAACAAAGCTGCTCGAACGCAATCCGAATATGCCCAACAGGCATCGCGCCTCGCTCAGCAAAGAGAAGCCATGTCCTTCTTTGATTTCACCCAACCTGACCTCTGATTGGATAGCGTGATGAATACGATGAAACTCCTGAAAGCGGCATTTACCTCGGCATCGCTGTCTTTGGTCTTTATTCCCGGCATCGGCGCTTTCACACCCACGGTCGCCAATGCGCAGGGTGTTCCTGTTATCGACTCGCGCAATCTGTTGCAGCAGTTGGAAACGTTCCAACAAATGCTTGTGGATATGGGTTTGCAGGAAGAACAAATCGCCATGCTCGTTGAGCAGATCGAGCTGATGGATCAGCATTTGTCGAAACTGGGTGACATTGAAAACCTTCTCAGCAACCCAACGGATATTCTTGAACTTGCCTTGGGCACTGACCTGGACGGCATTCTCGAAGGCGAATTTGACGCGGATATGCTCGGCACACTCATGCAGGGTGCAAGAGGCGACTGGTCTGGTCTACAAGGTGCGGGCGCAGAGGCGTTTCAGGAGCGCGTAGCGGCGGCACTATCTGGCGGCGGCACCTCGCAAGAGCAAATTACGGCAATGGCAACCTCGGGTGTCCCTGAGGCTGAACGCAACGCGGCTGCAACGACGACAGGGGCCGCTACATCGGCGGCAGCAGAAGTCGCCTACGCCGAGGCCGGACAGTCCGTCCAGCGCGTCGGTGTTCTCGTCGCAGAAATTCAGAACCTGGACAGCCTCAAGGCTTCGGTCGATCACAACACCCGCGTCACCGCTGAACTGGCAATCGCCATGGCAGCGATGTGGCAGCTTGAATCAGTCCAGACCATGAATGTCGGAATGACCGGGGTGCTGGATGCAGCAACGCTTGCCGACATTGAAAAATTCACCGACTTCACACAACCGGATTTCGACTAATGGCCGATAACGATAAAAGCATCCTTGAGGCAGAAGTCATCTACGGCGCAATGCAGCGCGAAAGACTGTGGAAGATCGCTTTCGCAGGAATGACCGCCGCCGCCATTGTTTCCGTCTGTTCTTCGGCTGCGGTCATGATCTGGCATCAGCCCCCCGCGCCAATCGTCGTACCGTTTGATCCTGAAACTGGAATGGCGGTGCCCAATGCAGCGATCGGGTCCGTCAGCCTCAATGAACGTTCTGCGGTCGTACAGTCGCTCGTCTATCAGTACGTGATCGACCGCGAGTCCTATAACCAGATCGACAACGATGTTCGGATCAATCGTGCGCTTTCGAGGACATTGGGCGCGGCGCGGACTGGTCTGGTCGAACTCTGGGATTCTGGCAGTGACCGCTATCTGCCGACCCGGTACGGCGACAGAACGCAGGTCGATGTGGTCGTAACCGGCATCAACCTTCTTGGCGATGATCGTGTCCAGGTTCGTATGCGAAAGCGGCTGACGAACCCTGATGGGTCCAACACAGGCAATTTCACAGCAGTCATCGGCTTCGACTTCGCAACTGAGCAGGAAAAGACACTCGAAGCCGTATGGCAAAATCCATTGGGCTTCACGGTGACCGACTACCAGCTTTATCAGGACAGGAGAGATTGATGCGTACCGGGATACTTTGCTGCGCGCTGATTGCCTGCCTTGGTACGGCAGCTTTCGGTGAAGCCACGCCGCCGCGTGGGTCTCATGATGGACGTGTCCGCGTCACACCGCACGTCGATGGTCAGGTCTATTCCATCAACGTGACCCTGACCCGTGCCACCACGGTCGAGTTTGAGGAAGGGGAACGGATCGTGTCGATTGTGGCAGGTGATACGTCTGCGTTCCAGTTTCAGTCGATACCGGGGGACCGGGTTTTCGCGATTAAGCCAACGGCAAGTGATGTTGAAACCAACGTGACGGTCTACACGGATCGGCGGAGTTACTATTTCAGCGTCAAAGAGACTGCCACCCCGTTCTATGTTGTCCGCTTCTCCTATCCTGCACGGGCACGTCAGCAGGCCGGGACGACGCCGGTTCGGACAGCCGCGAATACCAACTATGGCGTCAGCGCCAGCAGCGAAATCACCCCAACCGCAATCTGGGATGATGGTGCATTCACGTATTTCAGATTCCGAGAAAATTCGCCTGTTCCCGCTGTCTTCAAGGTGACGGGCGGGCGTGAGCGCAGCGTCAACTCTCAAAGCATGGATGGCCGGATTGTTCGCGTCAGCGGCACATCGCAGCAATGGGCACTGCGCCTCGGCAATCAGGAAATCTGCATCGTGGAGCTTTTCCAATGACCGATGAAAGCAACGATCTGCGCAGCAGAATGGCCGAAATCGAAGGTAAAGGCGCGACCGCGCCCTCCGATAAGCCTGCCGAACCTGAAGCTAAGGATGAAGGCAATCTACGCAGCAGGATGGCTGACATCGAAGGTAAGGCAACATCATCCGGAAGGCGAGGATCGGCCGCAAAGTCTGCCGGACTGGCTGCGGCGGCGTTGGTTTTGGGCATTGGTGGATATGCTGTCTATAATTCCGTCTCCCCACCGTCACAGCCAGCCTTCGCGATCCCTACGAGCAATGTTCAGGAATTTCCTGAGGACAGATCGGCATCTGACAGTCTTGGACTGCCAGATGCACCCGACCCGATTTTCATTGATCGACCTGTCGTTACGACACAGACGGACAGCGCGACGCTGGCCCGTCTGGCCGACCTGGAGACAGAGCTGGCGGCGGCTCGGGCTTTGGTTGCTGAGCGAGAAAATGAAACGGAGCAAGAAAGGGTTCTTCGTGAAGAACTCGAACGTGAGCGGGACCGGTTCGCGTCCGACATTGCGACCCTCCGCAGCACGGCTGAGAATGACCAGGAACGCGCCCGTGCCATTGAGGAACAGCTTCAAGCCTCATTGGCCGGGATGCGCGAGCAAATTGCCGCGAACCAACGCGACCTGGCTGCTGCGCAGACCAAGGCACAGCAAGATCTTCTGGAGCAGTCGGAGAACTTTCAGCAGCAGCTAAACGAGGCGCGGGCAGTTGACCCCTTGGAGCAAGAGCGCCTTCGAGCTGAAACCCTGCGGCTTGAGGAGGAGGCGCGTGAGCGCGACAGACAGGCGCAGCTAGAGCTAGACAACCGGGCACGGCTTGAGGAACTTCGGGCTGAACGGGCAGCGTTGGAGCGCGAGCGCGCGCAATCGGCCCTTGTGGCCGTGAACAACAGCGGCGCGTCGGAAGCCGGCGCGGCTGAGGGCCGTCAACTTAGCGCAAACGAGTCCTTCGTTCAGCGGATTGTCGAACCGGTCCCGGTAGCGCGGGCAACACAGATTACAGCGCCACAAGCCACAGTCCCGCAAGGTACGATTATTCAGGCGTCTCTTGAAACGGCAGTGGACAGCACCCTGCCCGGACCAATCCGGGGTGTGGTGTCCGAGGACGTTCACAGCATGGATGGATCGGCGGTCCTTATACCGGGCGGATCAAAGGTCTTTGGCGAGTACAGCAGCGGCATCGAGCTAGGGCAGGAACGCATTCTGATCGTGTGGACGCGGATTCTTACGCCTAGCAACCGTTCGGTCAACATTGCCTCCTACGGCGCCGACCAGTTGGGCCGGAGCGGTACGGGCGGTGCAGTTGATACACGTTTCGGAAAACGCTTTGGCGGCGCCGCTGCGATCTCGATTATCGGGGCAGGTCCAGCGATTGCCGCTAACAAACTAGAGGACGATGACGTTTCCACGGTGGTTCAAGGCGTGGGCGACGATTTCTCGTCTGCAACGGACACGGCAATCGGATCGTACATCAATCTGCCGCCGACCATCCATGTTCGCCAAGGGACATCGGTAACGATCATCGTTGATCGCGATTTGGAGATCTTCTGATGGATGAAAGCTATGTCGATAAGGCATTCGGTCGGCTGCGTGATCTTCTGAACGACGATCTTGTTGAAGTTTGCGTAAATCCTGACGGTCAGGTTTGGTATGAGAACCGTGGGGATGCCTCGATGAAGCTGTCCCCCATCAAACTGTCAAATGAAGAAGTCAGGGATGCTGGGATGCAGATTGCAGCCGAAGGCGATATTCGCATCTCTGAAAAGCATCCCGTGGGCAGTGTTTCGATCAACTACCGCGATTGGCTTATCCGGGCGCAGATGATCCAGCACCCCGTTGTTCGCGGCGGGGACGCACTGGCGATGCGTTTCTTCAAATCGGATACTGAAATGTTTGAGCCTGCCTATCTTGGCGACGGGCCGGAAAGCGCAAGTGCGGCAAGGCGAGAGCTGACAAACCGTGTCTGGGGCCTGGCCGAAGGCAACTTGATCGACGCGCTGACAATGTGCGTCAGGGAAAAGCTGAATGTTGTTGTCAGCGGCGGGACCAGCTCGGGGAAAACGTCGATAGCACGCTGGCTCGTGGGCCAAGTCGATAACAGCGAACGCATCCTCACTATCGAGGACGTGCCTGACCTGATGCCACGCCAGCCCAACAAGGTGATGATGGTATCAAACCGCAACGATCCCTTCCGTAGTCCTGACGTGCTACTTCAGTCGTCATTGAGAATGCGACCTGACCGGATCATCCTATCCGAAGTCACAGGGGCTGATGCCTATACATTCCTGAAAGCGATCAACACGGGGCATGGCGGCTCGATCACGACCATACATGCTGAAACGGCGGAGCTAGCTGTGGAGCGCATGGCGCAGACAGCGTTGGAGGCCGATGGAAAGATGACCTATCAGGACATGATTTCCTATGTGGTACGCTCTATCGACGTGGTTATTCATGTCGGAAAGCGCGACGGAAAGCGCGGTGTGCTAGAGGTATTCCTGCCAAGCCGATACGACGCGCAAACGGAGACGGTCGATGAATCATGACAACGTTGTTGGGCTTTCCCTAGCTCTTACTATCGCCCTCGCGGGCCATCCCGCGGTCGCCCAGACCAATGAAGGCGCGGGGACTGACGCGAGCGTGGAAAGCGCGCACGTTGACCCAGAATTGCGTGATCGTAAGCGATGCCTGAACCACCCTGGCCGTCCGCAATGGATGATTGACCAGCCACTCGGATTTGAGTGGCGGCTTGAACTCGGCCGGGAATTTCGCAGTGCTGAAAGAGCAAGGGCAGTCTCATCGAATGAGACATGCTCTTGCGATCAGCTCTATCCTGACTGGAACGAGTCCCGGCCACTAGTTGAGGCGATCTGGGCAGAGGTCAGCCCCGACTCTAAATTTGTGTGGGGTGAGGCTGAACGCGGCAGGTTTGAGGCTGCGCGAGACAAACTGGCCGATTATAGCAGACCGTTACTGCCTATGGTCACAAGGCTATGCGCAAGCGTGGAGTAAGATCATGGGATTCATCGAGCGAACCTACTTGAACACCATGGAATTGTTGGCGTCACTGGGCCAATCGCAATTCGAAGCGGTCGCATCAGAAATTGCCGGGACAGCTCAGTTGGTTTCGGCTCTTATCGCGGTTCTGGTTCTTCTGAACATGGCTCTGCAAGTCAGACATATTGAAGTTGGAACTTCGGTATGGCTGATTTTCAAGCTCGTTCTGGTCGCACTGTTCATGCAGAGCTGGGCGGACTTTAATGGCGTCTTTTCAGCCATTGAGGGCGGCTTTGGAGCAATTGGAAACGCCATGTTGGCCGGGGGCCTTGGCGTTGGGGAAACAGAGACAAGTTTTCCTAGGGAATTGGACAACCTTGCAGAAAACATGGGGAACTACGCCAATGTCACTGCTGGTCGTTTGAACATTCTGGGCGGGATGATTAACGCCCTCATGTTCATGGCTATCGCGGTCTTTGGCGCACTTGCTACATTGGCAATGGTCGCATCTAGGGTCGTCCTGGCTGTGCTTGTCGGCTTGGCCCCCTTCGCAATCCTCGCAACGCTTACGGCGCAAACAAGATCCTACTTTGATACGTGGCTGAGCGGTGTGATTAAGGTCTTGATGTATCCGCTTATCCTGATCGGCATTTTTGCGACGATTTTGGGTATGGGCAACGCGACGATTGCCAGTATCGACCCCGAGGCGGTTGATACTATCGGTCAGATCACGCCTGTTCTGATGGTACTCGTGCTCGCATCCTTCCTCGTCCTTCTAAGCCCTTTGATCGTCACGATGGTCGCTGGTGACTTCGCCCTGGGGGCGGTCACGGCAATTGTGTCTGCAAGGGCGATAAAGACAGGAGCTGGCGCGCTGCGATCTGGTGGTGCCGCAGCACGTGGGGTTGGTACCGGGGCTGCGGGCATCGAGCCCTCAACAGGCGCAAGCGTTTCGGCACGCGCTGGCAACTACGCAGGACAAGCAGCTCGGGGTGTGGTTGCAGATACCGCATCGTACATGAAGAACCCCGTCAGCAATACCAATGATGCAGTGAACCTTCGCGCCAATCAGATCAATCGAGCGTCTGAACGTTTGGCAAGGCTGCGACGAAAATGAAAAAGGGGGGCATTGCCCCCCTTCTCTTTTGCTAGGCTAAGTCGCCTCTGGCTTTTTTTTGTCTTCGTCAGTCTTCTCTACATCAACGCTTTCGGCGGGACCGTCAGTAACGTCGCCTCCCATTACAAGCTTCAATTTCGGCTCAAGGTTTAGCCTGTCGCGCTTTGCCTTCTTCCTTGTCCGATCAACGACAGCGGGCGTCGGTTCGGCGTCCTTTAGCTTTCGGATTTCATCATAAAGGTCTAGCGATGATGCTACCCAGGCCGCGACGGTCTGCATGTCGTCAGTCGTGAGGTCCTTTACCGAAGGCAAGCTCAATGTCTGCGGTTCGTCCTGAGGCGCTTGCTCGGCTTTTCCGGTTGGCGTCACTAGTGATTGCGGGCTGCGCGCCGCGGACTGATCCGCCTGCTCAGCCGATGCGGGCAACGTCGCCGGCGTCGGGCCGTCCTGTTCGGTCGGCTGTTCAGCTTTATTGGCGGGCGCATCTTTCACCGGTGGCGGCTGCTGCGCTTTCAGTGATTTGCGTTCAAGGTGATTGATCCGCGATTGTAGAAGTGACTTCTCAACAGCTTCCCAGCTCAACTCGTTCTGCATCTCTAGGATTTTCGCAAAATGCCGATCCCTGTGGTGAACGATGGCTTTAACCTTCAATGGCTGCTTGCCGTTGACGATGATGATGCTCACATCCTCCGGCAAGCGTCTTGCTCCATCCTCTGTAAGCAGCGGCTTTTCATCGGTCCGTTCAGTCAACGTAACCCGCTGACCAAGGCCAAGTTGGCGAGACCGTGTGATTGCGCGTTTGCTTGTCATGCCACAAGCTTTCGAAAGATCCTCAATCGTCATTTCTTCGGAGGGCGTCATGTAAAGCTTCAACCCCGCACCGCCCTGTATCGAAAGCCGTTCTTCGTAGGAATAAATAGAGTCCAGCACAGGAATTGTCTGAGTAATAATTGCAATCCTGCCGTGGAAACCCCGAATGGTCGTCATCGCACGTGCTACAGCAGTCATCTTTCCGAGAAGATGGAATTCGTCCAGAATTATCATCGCGTGATACGGCTCGTCTTTCTCCGGCATCCGACTCTGAATCGTTGCAACAAGCTCGTTGAAAAACAGTCTGACCAAACCTGCAAGCGGCTCAAGATCAGCTTCAGCAACAACGAAATAGATCGAAGTCTTTTCACGGCGAAGATCGTTGAAAGTAAAATCACTCGCTGAGGTCATGTCATCAATATGCGGGTTGGCCCAAAGGTCAAAACCAGCATTATTCAAGACTGACTTGTAGGAACTAAGCGTTTTTGTCTCCAGCTTAGCCATGCCAGCCAATTCGGTTCGTAGGGCTGGCTCTGTGGCAGTTTGAGACAGGTTTTTGATATGCTTTTGAAGATCGCCTTCACCTTCTGAGAGGGCACGGTGAATTCCTCCAAGGGTGAAGTCCTTTCTTTCATAAGCCACGCCACCCATGACGCTGAAAAGCTGGATTGCACCCTTCAACCACTCCCCTGCCCCGTCAGCTTGAAGAAACAAAGTAGCAATTTTGCGGAGTTCAAAATTAATCTGGCCGTAGTCTGTAAGCTTTCCAATTCGCTCCAGCGGGTTGTACCGGTGCGATGCTTTTCCAAATTCTACAGGGGCAAATTTATAGATTTTATTGCCCATATTTGCGCGCCATCTGGCAGTGTTTTTGAAATTCTCTCCCTTAACATCCAGTGTGACTGTGGAACCTTCGAAGGTGAAAAGGTTGGGGTAGACAAAACCGACACCCTTACCTGCGCCCGTTGGTGCTACGATCAAGCAGTTGGGGTATTTATCTGACGTTATATACTGGCCCCGCGATTCAGGCGCTGAAGTCTTCGCAAGAATGAAGCCTTTGCCCGGCTTACCCAACAACTTGTTGCGCCGCATCTCCCAACGCGATTGCCATTCAGACGTACCTTGTTTCGTCAGAGCTTCAGACGCTGAGTGTGCGCCGAAGGCGAAACCGCCTATGGCAAGAAACAGGAATATCAACCAGACTTGGGTAAAAAGACCCTCGTTCTGCGTCTTAAGATCGAACGCATTCATGATGAGATAGTCGTAACCTATGGTCCCAAATAGGTTGTGATCGACCCACAGCGTTGCAAAGATATAGGCGAGGATTACCCCGCCCATCGTGAAAAATAGCCCAGAGGCAAGTTGACGTTGCATGTCTGCTACCTTTCGTACTCGTTGCTGCGGTCGCGATCTTTGTCAAAAGTCTCTTTGAGATAGTCCCGGTGATCCGACATAAGCCGCTCGGTTTCATGCGACATGACAAAGCCGGTGCTACGGTTGTTCATTTCCGCCTGCACCATGAGCTGTCGGCCAAACACCTGATCTTTGGTGATGTGGTCGATGGCGCCTAGATCGCCGCGGCGGAAACGGTCGTACTGAGCCTCGGTGGTGTTCTCTTTCAGCAGGCGAATGACTTCCTGGTGTTCCTCGGCGCTGTCTGTCAGCGAGTAGTCGCTGCCACTCTTTGCCCTGAGGTCGGCAAATGCGTCTACCGCAGCCGCACGCTGTTCCGGCCCCTCACGTTCCCGCTCGTCCTCGGCCAAGTAGCCTACGAACGGGGTTCTGTCCCTGGCGTAACGATCCCACATTTCAGACGCCAATGTTGCGTGGGCTGGCGACTTCTCGGCGAACTCTGAAACCTGCGGCTTGAAGGCATCCAACTCATTGCTGGCTTTCTCATATGCCTCTGTGTCGTTGCTATACCTTTCCGCAGCATCCCATTCCTGACGCTGGAACGACATTTCAATGTCCTGACGTTCGGCGTCAGTGACCGCCACTGCGTCGAGGCTGCGGGCTTCCAATGCGGCATCACGCTCATTCGCAGGCACGTACCCTTCCGGGGGCATGACAACATCGGTTGATCTGTCCCAAAGAGCAGATGCGAAAACTGCGTGTTCGCGCGACTGCTGCGCAAATTCGGTGAAGCGGGTTTGCGCAGCCTCAACCTGCTCCTGTCCCCTACTCCGCACTTCGCTGTCATCAGAATAGCCATAGCTAAAATCGGTGCGGCTGAACTGGTGTTCGATGCTGTCGCGTTCTGCGGCCGTCAACGTAGGACGCCCGCTAGCGTCGAGATAATCGCGTTCTAGCTGAGGCACTGGTCGTATGTCGTAGTGAGCCTGAAGATCCTCTCGGATTTCTTGGTAGACGTTTGTCAGCTCGGCAATCGCCTGCTGACGCTGCTCCGGGTCGGACAGGCTTAGATCGGCAGCTTTTGCGACCTGACGTAGATCATCCTGCATCCACATCTGTTCAAGGTACAAGCTCCCTGCCCCTGCCTGCAGGCGTGTCGTAATCGCTTCGGCACTCAACCCTGTGTCTCGGGTGTATTCCTCAATCCGCTCCGCTGCTTTCGACCAGGTGAAGTCATTTCCATCGGCCTTGTGCATGTAGATCGACATTCCGCGCGGGTCTTCGTGCAAACCTTTGGCATATCCCGCATCAGGGCTCAGCGCGGTGAATGCTGCCATGTTTTCTGAAAGCTGCTTTTCGTAAGGAACACGTTGAATCGCATCCTTCGTCAGAAGAACCTCCTGCGACCTTGCAAGTGCGTCGTTCAAAAGAGACGCGTACTGATCAAATTTCTCTAGCTCATCGGCACTAAGGGCGGGCATTTTGTAATCTCCTTTGTTCGACATAAGCATGTTCGCAACGCCCTCGTATGCGTTCTTAAGGCGCTGACAGTCTGCGTTGGCAGCAATAACAGCCATTGCTTCGTAACCAATTTTGGCAAAATTCACTTGCTCTTGCGCATACAAGAGATCTGTCCCAGTCCGGGGCCGCTGCTGCGGTGCGCGGCCTTCCCGGCTTGCATTCCACTGCTCGGTTTGCGTCGGCTGGCGATCGGTAATCCCGCGCTCAAAGCGCGAAGTCGGATCGAGCATGATACCGCGCCGTTCGGCATGTTCCGCCATTGCTTCACGGAATGCCTCGTAGCTGTAATCGGTCCCGCGCCGCATGTTGAACAGGCTGTTGTCGCTACCTCGGCGGTTCAAGACGATATGGGCGTGGGGGTGGTGTTCCTGGTCGTCATGAATGGCCGCGACATACTTGAAACGCGCATCACCATCTTCAAATTTCTCGGCGCATATATCGCGGACGATCTCTGTCACGTCCTTGATTGACGTACCCTCCGGAAAACTGAGGATCATGTGCGATGTCTGACCGTTCCGGGTATTCGCCCACCAGTTATCGGAAAGGCTGTCTACAAGCCTGTTGATTTGCTTGTTTGTTGGCTCATCGTGCGCCCTAAGAATGCCGCTCGGATCAATGACATTGGCAACCTTGTCGTCGCGGAAAATGTAATTGAGCTGGCCCTTCAGTCCGCTTTTGCTGTCGACGCCACCCGTTCGAACGAGCTTAAAAATGGCCTGACCGTGGCGTGCGCCGACCCGGCTCATGCGGCTGACAGAAAGCCCCTTCCCTCTCGAAGACTTGCCGCCCGAAGACCCGCCGCCTTTGCGCCATGGCGATCCGTTGCGGCTCGACTGCTCCCTGTCGAACAGTCGGCCCATAACCTGTTCGATTGCAGAGTGATGTTTACTCATCGAGGGTATCACCCGCCTCGTCAGCAGACAGTCTGCCGTGCAGGGTTGCAGCCTTCACCTGCATGTTGTGAAGCATGGCCCCAACGACCTTCTTGAGATTTTCCACCTCGTCGTTCGCTTGGCGGATGCGTTCAATCTGCTCCAGAGACGGATTTGCACTCCCGGTCTTCTTTACAGACACCGACAAAGCCGCTGCGATCTGGTTAAAATTACCGCCCAGAGCAGTCAGGTGCCTCATGGCTTCTGCAAGAAACTGTTCTTCGGCAGGGCTAGAATCGTAAAAACCGCCGACTGCTCGTGTCATTTTGCGCAAAAGAGCGGCCCTGCTCGACGCGACATTCTCCCGAACAAGCCTGTCTAGGCCAGCCTTCTCATGGGTCGTCACCTTCGCTCCGACGGTCACGTAGGCGGCGCGGTCTCCAATGATAGCGCCCTGGCCGCTTTTGATCCGGTAGACCGTCGATGGCGCAACGCCAAGCTGCTGCGCGATTTTCGCGGCTGAATGACCCTGCGAAAGAAGGGTCCGAATGCGGTTCCGGCGCTCAAGAGGTTTCACACAAATGGCTCCAAAATGCAATTTTGGTTAACATTGGACATATCCTGCAACTCAAACACTACCCTCTGACCCCCTCAAAAACAATCCCTCGATGCCGTAGGCGTCGAAAAAGGGAATGTGGGGGGGGGCAGAATGCGGGTAGTGTTTGGCAATTTCCTTCCCGAAGATCGCAGATCGAAGGGCGCAGGGCATTTCAGGACAGGTTGCATGCAACCTTCAATGCCCCTGAGAGCGCCGGAGAGGGCCGTGGAAGCCGCAAAGCGCGTTCTCGGCTACCCGGATACCGCAAAGGCCTGATCGCGGGCCTGCGGCGCTAAAAATCGAGCCCGACCTTCGGATGCACCACCTCGCGCCCGCAGCTCTCTGCCCGGTCGCTCTAAAGCACATGGCTTGGCGGAAGGACCGGCCTTCCTCGGCATAGTGGTCATGCTGGTACCACTAGGTGCGATAGGTGCGTGGGTTTCAGTAGGCGCTTTGGTAGCATTAGGTGCATTGGGTGTATTGGGTGCATTAGGTGTTATGGGTCGATTAGGTGGAGTGGTACAACTAGACGTTATGGGTGCTATAGGTGATTTAGGTTAATTAGGTGGTTTAGGTGCGTTGGGTTCCTTAGGTGCGTTGGGTGCGTTGGTTATAAAATTCGCAAACATCCCAATAGTAGCTGTAGCTACGGTGGTGCCCGTGGGCATCATAGTCGCACTAGCATGGGTGGGTATGATGGTTGCACTAGTAGTACTGGGCACATCGGTCACAGTAGTATCTTAGGTAGCAAATTTCGCAACTTTCGCACTTGTCACAATGTCTCAGGCTGTCATAGCCTGGCAACAAGCAGACTTAGGGCTGAAAAATTCTAGTGAGGTTGGTATGAGCGACGGATTTGATGTGGTGTCGGTGATAAACGCTAAGGGTGGCGCAGGAAAAACGTCACTCACCAAAGTTCTTATCAGTGCGGCATTGGCATCCGGGCAGAAAGTTGTCGCCTTTGATTGTGACCCTACACAAAACTTAATGGGTTGGGTCGATAAAGCGAAAGAGGCCGGAAACTGGCCTTCGAACGCCGCAGCGTTCGAAGCGAGAACTGCCAAAGAGATTGTTGAAGCTCTTAATCAGCTTACAGATGAAGGTTTCGATGGTTTGGTTTTTGTGGATACCGCAGGATTTGGCGACAAAGCATCACTTTACATGGTCAATAACAGTGACTTCGTTATCCTTCCGATCATGCTTGGGTCTGACTCCGTTGGGACCACACTGGAAACAGCGACAGTTGTAACGCAGATGGTCGACCAGTTGGACGAGGGCAAAAAGGCAGTTGTTAGGGTGGTTCGGTGCAACATTCCTACGCTGTCCAACCGACGCAAAGGGCATAGCGAGAATTTTGACCGTCTAGGGCAACACCCTTTGTGCTTGAAAGCTTATATTAGCAACTCGCCAATTATCGAACTTTGGACAGATGAAGGACCTTTGCATTCACGTTTTAAGCGTGAGGAAAATACGGTTGAAGGAGCGAAGGCTCTGAACGCCAAAAATACGATGAAGGTTCTTCAAGAAGGTCTAGCTGTCATTAATGAACTGTTTGAGGAGGCGGAATGATGGCAAAAAGACGTTTCGAGATCGTTGAAACACCACTCCCTGAGTCCCGCATCCTGAACAAGTTCAAGGTCGGGAACGAAGATGATGAGGGCGTTCCTTCGGAAAAGAAGGCTGAGAAGGGGGGTCAGAAACCCTCTCAAGCGGATGTCTCTCAACCCGCAACTCATGACAGTAAGTCACTTGCGGCCCATCAGGTGCCTTCTGATAGTGCTGATACTGCTGGCCCTGACGATAGCAAAGCAGATCTTCTGAAGGTATCTCAGGGTGGGCAAGAGAGTGCCGCAAAACCTGAATCAACGGACAATGTTCAAGCTAGCGAAACATTCTCGGTAAATTTCAAGGTTGGCGTCCCTGCTTCGTCATCTTCGGAGTATCACGAACTCAAAAAAAGAAGTGGTGTTACTGAAGACTTTCTTATGAAGCGGCTGATTTCTGTTTCATTTAAGATCATGGGAACAATGGATGTAGCAAACATTGTGATCCCTGCAGAGGTTCCGGCGAGCCTAGAGCCTATCCAAAGAAAAAAACACTACGCTAGGAAGTCACAGATTGCGCGCTTTCGCGAAGTCCACGACCCTTTGGAAATCTATTCTATCGCTGATTGCTGCCGCCTTATGTATGTCGCTGCCTTCAAAGAGGCCGTTGCCGAGCTGTCTTCAAAACTGAATCGAGCCGCAAACTAGTTTGCCCATTTCGGGCATGTAATCTCGACCAGGTTGGATTTGTCCACCCGTGGCCCTTGAGGCCACGGGCTTGCAGACCGCGAGCGGAACGGCCCCCATAGAGCGAAGGGACGCGAGTGGGCTGTGGTCAAATCCATCCTGTAAAGCGGCACCTTTCCCCATGCACCCGCGGCGGCGCAGCCGCCGCCCAAAGCCGCCGCCAGGCGGCGTCTGCGTGAAACGCAYNAGGATCATGTGGCGCGGCTTGCCGCGCTGCGATGTAAGGCGAAGCCTCGGGCGGGCGCGCTGGCGGCGAAGCTGCCGGCGCGCCCGCCCGACATTCTCCCTGCGCGTCAGGACAGAGGGGTAGGGCAGGGGGGTCAGCAGACCCCCACAAACCTTTCGCCACCTTGGCTGTCTATCTCATAGATCAGAACGGGCGATCCGATCCGGGCGGCGCGGCGTCTGCCGCGCCGCTCTGCTTCGGCCAAGGTGGCGCACGGGATGGGAAGGTCGTCGGGGTCGTCGCGGATTTCGTAGGTCACAGCGCGATCCCCGGTTTCACGTTCCCGTCCCGGTCCAGCCAACCGCGCGCCTCTGCGCAACCGATGCAGATGCAGGTTCCGGCTCCCCCGACCGTGACAGGGGCCAGATAGACCGGGGGATTGGTCGTGCCGCATTTGCGGCACGACAGGTCGGGCAGAGGGCCGCTCACGCGGCCGCCCTTTCTTCTTCGACGTGCTGGCGCTTGGTCAACAGGTCAACGGCTTTCTGGGCCTCGCTGGCGGCTTTGAAGATCAGACGTTTGTCGTCGTTCAAGGCACGCAGCCAGCTCTTGATATATGCGCCGGACTGTCCAAAATCAGGCGTCAGGCCAAGCTTTGCGCAAAGCATGGCATTTCCCAATTCCGCCACCATTTCCTCGAACGCATACCCTTTTCGGTCATTAAAGCGGGAAAAGCGGTCAAGGCGGGTGCTATGGCCTGTGGCGTGGATTTCCTCGTGGGCCAGCGTCCCATAATAGCCCGCCGCATCGTGAAACGTGGCAATCGGCGGCATGTGGATATAGTCATCGGCGGGGCTGTAGTAGGCTTGCGGGTCGTCGCTGGTGCGGATTTCAACGCCGATCCCTGCAAAGAAAGCATCAAGCGACGGGTCGGCCTCGGTCCCAAGGTCACGCGCGGCCTCGGCGGGGCTGCCATAGTATTCCGGGGCTAGGCCCTCGATCTGCTCGGCGTTGAACACGCTGTAGGATTTTAGGTAGGGCAGGCGGCGTTCTTCGCCGGTCTCTTTGTCCTCGCGGTCAAACGTCCCGTATTTGACAACTGTGGCGCAACGCTCTCCTTTACGAACGTTTCCGCCCGCCTCTTGCGCTTGGCGATAAGTAAACCAGAACGGGGCGCGATAGCCTTTGGCGTCGGCAGCCAGCCACAGCATCAGGACATTGATGCCCGAATAGGGTTCGCCGTTGCTACGCAGCGGAAAGGGTGCGCCGCCCTTCTCGCTGGTCCAAGGTTTGCGCCATGCGGGGGTGCCGGACTCGATGCTGGCAATGATGCTGTCGGTGACGTGCTGGTAGAGGTCAAAAGATTTAGCCATGTCTGGCCTCCTTGTGGTGGTTAGCGTGGTGCGCTTGCTGCGCCCCTTCCGCACCTCCTTTTTACTATTTATAACAACGCTTTCCCACTTATTTATTGCCGTTTTCGGCAATTAAATAGCTTGACCAAAGCACCCCCTTCGGACTTCTTTTGATGCCTGAGGGGAGGGAGCGCACAGCCCCGTAAGGGGCCAAAAAAGAAACTGTCACCGCAACGCGGTGCCCGCATTGGTGACGGTCGCGGATCGGCGCCTGGCCTGACTTCTT